>NZ_VOYQ01000024.1:0-14271 GCF_013420195.1 Acinetobacter sp. YH01024 | reverse complement strand
ATGTTCTGCATGTTCTGCATGTTCTGCATGTTCTGCATGTTCTGCATGTTCTGCATGTTCTGCATGTTCTGCATGTTCTGCATGTTCTGCATGTTCTGCATGTTCTGCATGTTCTGCATGTTCTGCAGTATGCTCTATCTGGCTCGATTCAATCGCTGTTTTCATTTCTTGATGCGACGGATCATGTGAGGAATGCGACTCATGTTGAGCTGACGTCGACATGCTGTGATGTGCATCTTGCGCCATGGTCATTTGAGTGACCGATGCCAAAGCTAAACTTAGAACCGTATATGTGCATGATTTAATGATGCGCATGAGACACCTCCTTTTGCGGCACAGATGCTGTTTTAGTATTCTCCGCGACATTTGCGACCACAAGTTTATTCATCATCCCTGCGGACATGTGATACAGCAAGTGACAATGAATCGCCCATTCCCCTAATTCATTGGCCGTTAACAGAGCCGTCACTGTTTTCCCCGGCGGCACAATCACCGTATGCTTATTTGGCATTTCAGAAGATACTTGCCCATTTTCCAATTGCATAAACATGCCATGTAAATGCATCGGATGCGCCATCATGCTGTCATTGACAAATTTCAGTCGGATTCTCTCACCATATTTCACCTTTAGTGGTTCAGCTTCACTGAATTTTTTGCCATTCATGGTCCACATATAGCGTTCCATCGTTCCTCCCAAATGAATGACCAAATCTTGCGTCGGTTCACGTGTATCAGGCTGCGGGGTTAACGCTTTTAGATCACTATATTGCAGTGCCTTATCACCCATAGGTGTTGATGCATTGGCCCAACCCATAACCGTTGCTGAATTTTCAACTGCCTGCTTCTCCTCTTTAGACTGTGCATGCTCCATCGCTGTATGCATATCATGTTTCATAGATGAATCTATTGAGGAGTGGTTCATCGATGAATGATCCATCACGCTATGATCCATATTGGCATGCGCTGAATCAGACATGTTCTGTTTATGCATCTCTGGATGTTGCATAGTAGTATGTGCAGTCACTGGAGAATGGTCCATGTCATGTCCCATAGCTGCATGATCATGAACTTGTTTCGGCTGAATATTTGATGGATTGACAGTATGCGCGCTGTGCTCATGAGCATTCGCTTGTCGGCTTGCTGAAGTTTGGGTTGAACCTGTAGCAGTATGTCCCATGTTGCTATGGTCCATACCTGACATTGAACCATGACCCATATCTTCCATGGTCAGCAAAGCGCGTGGCCGTGCTTTTGGTATATGAATGCCTGAGTGCTGAGGCTGCGTTTCATCATGTAAAGTGCCAATCGCAAATCCAGTCCGATCAAGCGACTCAGCCTCTATCTGATAGTGCGCAGATTTAGGCTCTACGATCACATCGTAGGTTTCCGCAGCACCAATGCGAAATTCATCCACAGCGACCGGCTTGACCGCTTGACCGTCTGCACTGACCACCGTCATTTTGAGCTGAGGAATACGCACATCAAAAAACGACATAGCCGCAGCATTTACAAAACGAAGTCTGACTTTTTCATTGGGCTTAAACATCCCCGTCCAGTTCTGCTGTGGTGTTTTGCCATTCACTAAAAACGTATAACCCGTGACATCAGACAAATCCGTTTTCAGCATTCGCATCTGATTCCACATCGAACGATCTTTCCAAGTGTTTTTTAAACCTGTTCGTTGAATTTGCGCCCATACATCTGAAACTGTTTCACGCTGATTTTGATAGTATTCGGCAGACTTTTTCAGATTTGCCATAATCTCAGCGCTAGATGATTCATGAAAATCCGACAGCATGACCACATAATCACGTTGCGATTGTTCATGTGCGGCAAGTGCTTGTTTACCTTTCGGATAAATTACCAAAGCGCCATACAATCCGTCTTGTTCTTGACCTTTGGAATGCGCGTGATACCAATAGGTTCCGCTTTGACGGACTTTAAATTTGTAAGTAAAGCTACCGTCAGGCTGAATTTCATTGAAACCATTAAAGCCGGGTACACCATCCATTAAACCGGGCAGCAATAGACCATGCCAATGCACCGAGGTATTTTGTTTTTTGAGCTGATTATGCACATGGATGACCGCATCATCGCCTTCTTCAAACTCCAGTAAAGGTGCTGGAAACTGACCATTGACACTGATTTTTTTGACCGCTTTACCTGTCAAATTGATGGTCTTTTCATCAATATTCAGATGATATTCTTTAATGGCTGCAAACGCCCACGTTGGTGACAGCAGACACACCCCGAGCACGAGGCATGATTTAGATAAATTAGACATGACTTAACCTTTATAAAATAACGAAAAAACGTATTTAAAACTCAGGTTAAGCTTGCGGAGGTCTTAGAATTTCTTGCCAAAAGCCTTTTAAATGCTGTCCAGCAAAAATGAAACGAGGAGGTTCTGTATAGTGATGCACATGGACGGTCTGCAATGCGACTAAGGCGCTATCGACATAAGAAGTACTGATTTGGCAATGTGCGAGTGTACAGTCCTGACAGTCTGTACTTTGTGTCGTTGAATGATGCGCCTGACCATCTTGCAGTGCAGATGTCGCATCTGAAGATTGATGACAATCCATCGTTAAAATGACTTCAGGTGTTGCTTGCTTGCCATGATGTACTGCATGCTCAGGAGCAGCTTGCCGCTGATTTTGATGGCAATTTGTCATATTTAAATGCGAAGGATCAGCATGTGCTGCATGAACTGATGCCTGATGGGCATTTGCGTTCATCATTTGTTGATGTTGAAAATTTTGCTGTGCACTGACCACGCTGCTCCACCCCATGACAAACGCCATGAGCCAAGCAAAGCCAAGATGCTTACGCAAAAAATTGAACAATTTAGTATCCTAATTCAACCCAATGATGCACTGTGACAACATATCCCTATTAACACATCATATCCCTATTAACACATCTTTAGAAACATCACGCGATCAGCTCAGCCGAAATCTGCATGAAACACCATGATGAAGTTATTTACGATTCAAATGCAATCACATGACATTTGTATCAATATGACATGCAGCTCGACCGATTTATCCATCATGAACGATACATTCAGAAATATCTAATAGCACGAGCTAGTGCGATCGATGATGTGTTTTGCCAGTCGCAGCGTATCTCAATAGTTGCTAACAGCATAATTAATTGTGCAGTTATTCACAACAGTTTTAAATTTATTGCGCTGTCATAAAAATCAGCGCATATCTGCCAGTTAAAACATAAAAGTTATTTTTTAAACTGATTAATTATTTATCATAGATTAATAAAAATATAGTATTTCAAACACTTTACCCCATAAAAAAAGGACTCAATTGAGTCCTTTTTATACTTAATACGTCTAATTATTAAACCATTGATGCACAATCGTTTATAATTTATCCAAGTTATCCATATAGTTATCTACACAGATATCCATACGGTTATCCATATAGTTATCCACAAGCGAGGAATAACTTATACCCAAAGGCTTAAGCCTCTTGAGCATGCACTTTTGCCAACTCTGAACGCATGTCATCAATCACAGCTTTATAATCAGGCTTACCAAAAATCGCTGAACCTGCAACAAACATGTCTGCACCTGCTTCAGCAATGTCACGGATATTGGCTGGAGTAACACCACCATCCACTTCTAAGCGAATATCACGGCCTGAAGCATCAATAATTTTTCGTGCTTGACGCAGCTTTTCTAAAGTCATTGGAATGAACTTTTGACCGCCAAAACCAGGGTTCACACTCATCAACAAGACTTGGTCAACTTTATCTAAAACATAGTCTAAATAATGCAAAGGTGTCGCAGGGTTAAACACCAAGCCTGCTTGCGCACCACCAGATTTGATTAACTGTAAAGAGCGGTCAATATGGTCAGTCGCTTCTGGGTGGAAAGTGATGATATCTGCACCAGCGTCTAAGAAATCACTAATCATACGGTCTACCGGTGAAACCATTAGATGCACATCAATTGGCGCTTTAATGCCGTATTTTTTCAATGCCTTACAAACGCCCGCACCAAAAGTTAAGTTCGGTACATAATGATTATCCATGACATCGAAATGAACAACATCTGCACCGGCTTCTAGAACATTTTCAACTTCTTCACCTAAGCGCGCAAAGTCTGCTGACAAAATTGAAGGTGCGATTAAGAATGGCTTGGACATGAAAAACCTAGCTTTGAAAAGGGAGTGATTGACGCATTATAGCAAATTGTCCCCCTATTCGCTGCCCATGCCCTTAGTCGTTTTTTCGATGCCAATGATTGAGATCTCTCTAATAAAGAAACCTAGGATGAACTGATGTTACGCAGTAACATCAGAAGCGAAATTGGTTCAAATAAAAGAACGATACGCGGTAACGTCATCCGCAATTGTTTGAGACAGCACGACTTCTCATCAATTTTTTTTTGCAATACTTTAAATAAATAGACGCTAGAGAGCGAGTTTTGCGGTGAGGAGCATTGCTCTGCAAGATGGTTTCGTTGCGAAGCTTCGCTTCTCATTTTGCCTAATGAGAAACATCGTTTCGTAAGAGTACCTCCAGCCGAAGGCTAATCCCTTTATTTAAGCCCTAGATGTAAGACTCCGTCGAATTGACTTAAATATCATTTTAAAAATGCAAAATTATTTTTTGCGTGCGTAACATCAGTGATTAATATGAATAAAGACCACTGCGGTAGAAACACAGCGTTGCATTTTTAGACTTAACGGGCATCTATGTACTTTGCTAAGTTAAAGGACTGACGACTTAATAATAAAATTGCATCTATGAAAAGTTCAACACAATCACCACCGCCCAAGCAGCGCGTGTTGCTAAACGCCTAGTCAATCATTGGAAACATAAATTTGAAGTCAATGAACAGATCATTGGAGAAAATACTGCATTCAAGATTCAACTGCCCTCTGCAGAAGTCAGTCTTTTACCACAAGCTGTATTTTTAGACGTGATGATTTCAGCCCAAGATCCAAGTGCAAATCTAGATCAATTGGAACATGTGGTATTAGATCATTTGATCCGCATGGGGCAAGAAGAACTCAGTGCAATATGGCAACGCGAACCGTAGTCTACGTCACCATATTGTCAAAGCCTTTCACTCAATGCTGATGTGATTGGTAATTTCTGACTGCATCAATACGGGCTTTCGTCGCTGGATGTGACTCAAAGAAGTCTGTCCAAGATCTCTGATCTTTGGCAGTTTCATCCTTTGCACCTTTCTCTTTTGCTGTTTCACCATCAGCTTCATCTTCCATACGTTGTAAGAAGTTTGCAAAATGTGCCGTTGGAATTTGATGTTTTGAAAGTTGTTTTAAGGCATATAAATCTGCTTCAGATTCAAAGTCTCGTGAGTAGCTCGCACCCACCGCAGCTACCGGTAAACTGGTGAGAATATCTGAACCATCTCCTGTTATCATCAACAAAATAATACTGATGCCTAAACCTGACAAACTTTGCTGCAAACTATGGCGTTGAACTAAATGCCCCTGCTCATGTGCAAGTACACCAATTAACTCATAATCATTTTTCGCTAATTTAACCAACTCATCTGTCACGATAATGGTGTTATTGGGTATCGCCAATGCATTTGCACCGATGCTACCACCACCACGAAATAACAACTTCGCAGGTCGATTTTCAGCCACCAATTGTTGATATTCTTGCTTCAACTTGTTTTGGCGTGCTTGTGGTAATTTTGTGGGTTCAGTCATATCGATAATATATTTTTCCGCCTGATCCCCCCAACTCTTTAACGCTGTCTCAGGAAGTTGATTGGCCACCACATGCGACGCCGCAGGTATACCCCATTTAATCAATACAAAAGCAAACGCCACCACGAAAATCACACTAAAAATGATTAGAGAAGGTGACCGTTCTAACTTCCAAATCGAATGCCAACGCGACTTTACGTCGAGATTAAACCACTCTGGCAAAGGTTGATGAAACTCTAAACGAGCATCGTCCTTTAACTCAATCACTGGCTGAATATCACCCAAAGCACCGATCAGCGTCATATCTTGATAAGTGTAATGCTGCGTTTGTTCTAGGTCTTGACCATAACGCACAATCACAGCATGTTCTCCATCTGCGCTGATTTGAGCAACAAAGGGTTTTGACACTTTCCCATCATAATAGGTTGCATTCACTACTGATGTTTTCATGTAATTCACCTGTGTTATAAGGAAATATCTAGGTCAAAAATATCGGATAATTCTTCAGCAATCGCATTGTGATCTTGCTGCATTTGATTTTGTAATTGGTCAGGATCATCGACCAACATTAAATGCAAAGATTCAGTCTGATATTTATATAGTCGTACAACTGCCCATGGTGTCAGTAAACCGAGGCTAATCACCTTAGCCAACCAATTGCTCAAGACAATCCATGCATAACGCCATTGATTACAGTCCGTATGAAACTGACTGCGGCTCAACGTAGTGTTATTCCAAGTGGTAATAAAAATACGTGCAGCTGTGAGTGGCCAAATAAACATATATCCAATCAAATACATACCCAAAATAATGAAGACATAAGATGCGTCATTTAAACCATCTGAACTACCAAACAGTATCGCAAAGATTACTGCCAGCAATGCACCAAAGCCCATAAACAGAAATAAAGGCACATACATGGCACGCATATAATCGCCCCACGTATTATTCAGATTAAATTTCAACTGACCTAGATATAAATGATTCAGACATTCACGTTTATATAGCCAGACCGCAACTGGTGTAAACAAACCGAGGGTAAAGACAACCACTGCAAGACATTTAACAAAGCACCAATACGCGCTTTTATTTGTCCCTGAAAAAAAGAATCGGCTATTACTAAACTTACTGTTGCGAGCACGGAAACGAATCGTAGATCGAATGAGCCAAGGAACCGCAAAGAAGATCAGGACAAAGCCCGCTAAGAAAGCTTCCCAAGAATACTTTATAGCAAAAGAGAAACCACCATAGACCACTAACGCAATGATTCGTCCAACTAAAATTTTTGTAGGCAAACCGGTAAAGTCAAAACGACGCTGAAATACCCAAGTATTACCGTAAAAATAACGTAAACGGCGGACCTTTGCCCAAGGCGCATAAAGTCCAAGCGTGACAATCGTCAGTAAGATATTCACAATCCAAATACCGAAATATTCAGACGCATTACCTTTAAACCTAAAATGATAATTTCGTCCCAAAACATCAGCCTGTTCTGTCTCACCAAATAGACTCGGTGGATTCATCACGGGCAGCTCTGGCGGAAGCGGCGTTTCCATTTGTGAATTTTGCATAAGTACCCTAAATTATTTTTTTTGGTATGTCGAATTTATTCATTTGCATGGCAATACACATCACCATGCTTTATTTATACGTATATCAAAGCAAGCTATGCCTCAATATTTTTTAACCACTGGCTTTTAAATTAATGAACTACTGTTTGCAATTGGACAGCGTGAAATTGCAAATGATCATCCATAAAACTTTGAATAAAATAATAACCATGATCATAGCCTGCATGTTCACGCAGTTCGAGTGGCTGCCCAACTTGCTCACACGCTTGCTTAAACAACATCGGATTTAACTGGCTATAAAATTGATCATCAATACCTTGGTCAATCAAAATGGCTTTAAACAAAGCCCCTTTAGATTTCACTAAAGCTGTAGCATCGTGCTGAAGCCACTGCTGTCGGTCTGAACCTAGATATTGATTAAAGGCTTTTTCGCCCCATGGACACTGACTCGGCGCACAAATCGGTGCAAAAGCAGAAACCGATTTAAACAGGTCAGGATGCTTCAACGCTAAAGTTAATGCCCCATGACCGCCCATACTATGTCCGAATATGCCAATCGCACCTTTTTGTACCGGAAATTCAGCCTGTACCAGCGAATACAATTCTTCAGTAAGAAAACGTTCCATTTGATAATGCTCGGCCCACGGTTGTTCCGTTGCATTAATATAAAAGCCTGCGCCTTGCCCAATATCCCAATGATCACCTTGTGCTACCTGTTCCCCACGTGGAGAAGTATCAGGGCTGATTAAAATCAGGCCAAGCTGCGCAGCTAAACGCTGAGCATGCGCTTTAATGGCAAAGGTTTCTTCAGTACAGGTTAATCCCGCCAAATAAAACAATGCAGGACACGCTTGGCCTTGTAAGGCTACTTCTGGCAGAAAAATACCAAACTTTGTCGCGGTCTTTAGACTTGAAGAATCCAATTGATAAATGCGCTGCTCACCAGCAAAACAAGTATTTCGTTGTACTAATTCCATGATCTTTATCCTAAACTTTTTTAATCTTTTAAGGCGTAACCGTCGTAGCCGGTGCAGTAGTTGTCGGCGGGAACAATCGTTGTTCTAATTGAGGCAACATTAATGCCATGTTTTTCCCCATCGACCACTGCGGTTCAGAAGGTTCGAAACCTTGCGCTGCTTCCCATTTCGCAACAGTCGCTTTGGTTTCATTAAATGCCGCTTGAATACTGGTCTGCTCACGCATCGCCTGATCAAAGAACGCTCGGCCAAAATAGGTGTATTCAGCTTCATTCGAACAGCCAAAAGACTGTCGATCAGCTGCCGATGCAGTAATAATTAAAGTATTATCATTTTGTAGTGCTGGAATAAAACTTCCTGAATAACATGAAGAAATCACAATCACACGCCAACGAATTCCGGACGCATCCAAGGCTTCTTTTAACCATTTAGGATCGACTTGCGCCAAATCCAAAGGTGCATTTTCCATTTCAAAGACATTTGGTAAACCATGTGAGGTCATATATAAAAATAAGACATCACTTTCTCGGTTCATCTGCTGACCGATACGACGCAGCGCCAACTCCATACTGGTTTTAGATGCCAGCGGAATTTCAGTGCGTGTTGCAGGGTTATTGATAAGTTCAACCGAACGCCCATAGGTGCCAAAACGTGTATCAAACTGTTCTTTAATCCGTTCAATTTCCAGTTTAAAGACATCTTGATAACTCGCACCCGCCACCCCTAAGAAGTACCAATGGGATTGAGCAAATTCACCATATTCCACTGCGTCTAAAGATTTATTGAGCAAACGGCTTTGTGCATAGAAGGCATCTTCAGCAAAGCTTGGTGGAACTTCTTCCACTTTCCAAATCGGCTGATCTTTGACTGAGACTTGCCACACGACCAAAGTAAATAGCGTCGCACCCATAATCAGTGCTCGCTCCCACCATGGCCATTTCAGCTCACGTGAAAATACCCAAACGACAGCCAGACTTTGCCAAACAAATAGAATAATGAATAACGTTGGAATGTAGTCGTACAAGAAGTATGGAAGAAAATCGAGATCTCCCAAATATTGAATCAAACATTGAAACAACATGATGTGCGTATCAAGCACCAACCAAAGCAATGCTGGGACCAACATTAACCGTGGATTATTCACACGTTGTGACAGGAAAATCCCCACGATTAAAGCAATAAATGGCCACAATGCGTAGCTAATGAGACCTTGGGCATTAAATTCGCCAATACGCCCCGTGCTGAGCCAACTAAATAAACTGTTGGCACAACCACCTAAAATCCCCCAAAACACCAATTGTAAAATCGATGGTCGAACGATTTGTAAAGAACGACGAGACCCCAAAAATAACCACATCCCCGCAGTTTGGTTGCTTTTAAAATCATGCCAAAAATTGATGGAGGGTTTGAAATCAATCATAGAGTTCTGATGGTGGCCTTGGCTCGCTTAATTGCACAAATAATTTTATGCCTGATGTCGTTTTTAGCAATGCTATTTTTTAACTATATAACAAATCTTTGAACAATATTGAAGCAAATATCATTTTAAGTCACAAGATCATGTTGGAAATATGCATCAAAGCGACAAGCATCACCTTGCCACTGATGTTGTGGCTCTTGATTCGCTAAAAAAACCGCCAATCGTGGACGTTTAACCACGACACGTTTAGCAATTTTTTGTGCTAAATCCAGTAAATTATCACCTAAATCCATCTCACCATCTTCAGGTAACAGCAAATGCAATAATTGCATTTGTTTTTTGACCTGAGCTTGCTTTTTGACGGCTTGCTGGTTTTGATCTCGCTGCGGAAACATCGGATCGAGATAAACCACGTCAAAGATTTGATTGGTCGTCGACAAATGTTTCAAATAATCTGCCGAATCTGAAAAGACCAATTCAATTCGAGCTACAACCGAACTTAAAAACGCATCTTGCTGCGCACGTTGATGTGAGTCTTCCAATAAGGTAAATAAAATTGGATGACGTTCCACAAGGGTCACATGAGCACCCAAATGGGCCATCAATAAACTATCATGCCCTAGCCCTGCGGTTGCATCTACAAGCTGTGGTTTTTCAGCCAAATTACACGCACGTGCAATCATCTCAGACTTTAAGGATGCTCGCTTTAAACGCCCCACTTCTGCTTTCCAATCGGGTTGCATCTTCATGCCATTGGCCGCTAACCACAAACCATCTGCATCGACACACAAACTGAGTTCAGAGTTTAAACGTAAAAAACGCGCGTTTAATTTTTCAATCAATTCAATATTTACAGATACACCACGTGAAGAAAGCACAGCAGAATACTGCTGTGCTTTCTCATGAAACTCTTGTTCTGTGTATAAGCGGATTTCGCTTACCATAATTTCCAGCCTGTAAATGCGAACAATAAAATCAATAAACCTGAAACAATTCGATACCACGCAAAAATCATGAAATCACGTTTTGCCACATAAGCGACAAGCGCACGAATTAAAATCAATGCAGAGACAAATGAAACGATTAAACCAACGGCGATCACAGTCCAATCTTGAGTGCCTTGAAATACATCATAGCTTTGATATAAATCCAGTAAACCTGCACCGACAATAACAGGAATACCCAAAAAGAATGAAAACTCAGTGGCTGCTTTACGAGAAACACCCAAGAACATAGCACCAATAATAGTTGCACCTGAACGTGAAGTCCCAGGAATTAAAGATAAAACTTGAATTAAACCAATCCAAATCGCATCTTTAATGGTTAAATCTTCTACTTCTTTGGCACGCACCTGCGGTGGATTTTTTTCGATCCAAATAATGATCAAACCACCGATAATCAACCCCATAGCAATCGCAATGTTATTGAACAGCAGCTCTTTCACCGTCTGACCAAACGTCAAACCAATCAACACGATTGGAATCGAAGCGAGAATTAAGCCAAAACCTAAACGGCGACCTTTTTCTTCACCCGTCACCATACCGGTTGCTGCGCCCCACAGGCGGCCCCAGTATTCATAAATTACCGCAGCAATCGCACCCATTTGAATCGCGATCACGAAAACATCACTTTTTTCTTTGGTCCAGAAGTTCATTAATTCTGAGGCTAGAATCAAATGCCCTGTACTTGAAATCGGTAAAAATTCGGTAATACCTTCAACAATACCCATGATTGCCGCTTTGAGCAGCAGTAGAAGATCCATATATAACCCTAATTATGGCTTGCCTTGTTCTGAAATTTTCTTCCAGGCGTTATCTCGTAAATAAACGGGCAATGCAAGTTCAGCACTCACCCATGCTTTTCTTTGCGCCGCTTCGCGGGCAATAGTAGCAATATCTTGTGCTGTTGCACTTAAGTGTTTGTATTGTGTTTGTTCTGATTGAATGAGCTCACTACCAGAACCCACGACAGTAAATTTGATCTGTGGTGTGGCATCTGCGTAACTTAATAGTTGTTCTTCATCTACAGCCTGCATAATGCCATTGGCATCGAGTTGATAGCTTGCGATATACACTTCTTGCATGCGAGCATCAAGGACTGCTGTTACTTCAGTCAAACCATGTAGACGATGCGCCGCTTGAGCCAAAGCTTGCAAAGTCGAGACTGGAACAACAGGTACGTCATTGGCCCATGCCAAAGCCTGTGTTACCGCTGCATTAATACGAACACCACTAAATGAGCCAGGCCCACGACTAAATGCAATTGCATTTAAATCCGCTAACTCAATAGCAGTTTGATTAAGCCCTTGCTCAATCATTGGGAGAATGGTTTGCGTCTGCGCTTTTGCCCGTAAATCGAGTTGAAAATAAAGCTCTTGAGTTTCATCTACAATCGAGACGGAACACTGCTCATTGGCAGTTTCCAATGCCAGTAATTTCATGCGCAACCTTAATTAAATTTAATCTTAAAAAACGTTGAATATGATACTCCACTCCATCGCAGTTCGCGAGATGTTCCACCTCAGACACAGCGCTTTCTGTATTTAATCTATAAAAAAAGCCTCGACAAACGTCGAGGCTCTTTTGCTTGCCATATATAGCGCTCTAAAGTTCAGCGACTTCGAGTTGAGTAAAATGTTTAAAATGAGCGGCATAGTGCATGGCACTCATTTTTAGACGTGCTTCCGCTTGTTCATCTAAAGTCTTAACAACTTTACCCGGTGACCCCATCACAACAGAGTTATCCGGAATCACCTTCCCTTCTGGAATTAAAGCATTTGCACCAATGATGCAATTTTTACCAATCACAGCATGATTTAGAACCACGGCATTGATTCCGATCAGACTATTATCACCTACGGTACATCCGTGTAGCATGGCTTGATGCCCAATCGTGACATAATCACCAATGATCATTTCAATGCCCGCATCGGTATGCAGCACCGCATTTTCTTGTACATTGGTAAAATCACCCAGTTTGATACGACTATTATCCCCTCGGATGACGGCTCCGAACCAGACACTCACTTCTCGGCCTAATTCAACTTGGCCAATGACCGTTGCATTTTCTGCAACCCAACCATCCCAAGGTTGATGCGTGGCTTTCGGGCTATATCCTTGAAATTTGTACAACATGATCAAACATCCTATTTTGACTTTCTAAATAAAGGTTTATGGCTCACGGCCCAAATGAAATGAAGGAGAATTTAATAAAAAAGGCCATTCTTTTTGATAATTCAGACCATATTGAAATAAGGAAATCAGCATCCGTGCAGTCAAGCCCCATACGATTTCGTTTTCGATTCTTAAACTGGGAAAATAAAGCGATTGCTGGGCAAAACGAACTTCATACGGCGTTGGTGGCGTTTCTAAAAGCTGTCTTAATGATGCAAAAAAAATACGGTCAATTTCAGTTGGTTGAGGTATTAAATTTACGTCAGGCGGGATCAATCCCACGATCGGTTTAACTAACATTCCATTCCGTGCTTTTTGCATCGGTAAATCACCCAAAAGCTGCACATCAAATGGATTTAGAGCGGTTTCTTCTTGAGCTTCTCTTAACGCCACCACGATATTACTGGTGTCTTGGACATCACGTTTGCCACCGGGAAAGGACACTTCACCGGCATGATTATTCATATAGAGCGAGCGGCGGGTCAATAAAATACGTGGATTATCTTCTTGGGTAATCGCAATCAATACAGCAGCATGCGCAGGTTGAATACGCTTAGAAAAACGTAAACTTTGCTGCAATCGCTGAGTCAATAAACCCTCATCCATCCACATTACAACCTTATAATTATCTTGTTTTCATCATAGCTGAATTTCGGCCAAGCTGGTTAGAAATGATGCCAAAGTTTTATTTTTAAGTTATTCTGACGGTTCACACAATCCATGACGATGAATATGAACTTTTGCTCAAACTGCGGACAAAAAACAAAAGAAGCGATCCCGCTTGGAGATCATCAGATACGCCGTATTTGTACCGCATGTGGGTTTATTCATTATGTGAATCCTAAAGTCATTTGTGGTGCTTTAGCCGTTTGGGACAATCAAGTTTTACTTTGCCGTCGTGCGATTGAGCCACGTTATGGGCTGTGGACATTACCTGCTGGCTATATGGAACTCTATGAGACGATGGAGCAAGGTGCAGCGCGTGAGACTCGCGAAGAAGCTGAAGCAGAAGTCAATATTGAGCAACTGTATTGCATGTATAACATTCCCCGTATTGGGCAAATTTATGCCTTGTTCAAATCTGAACTAATCAATGGCGAGTTTGGTGCGGGTGATGAAACCATTGAATCACGATTGTTTAGTGAAGAAGATATTCCTTGGGATGATTTAGCCTTTCCAAGTGTGGAAAGAACGCTGCGGCATTATTTTGCTGACCGCAAAACAGGTCAGTTTGAAATGCATCTCGAAACCCTTGGTACGCGACTCGATCACACTGGTTAATTTGCTGCTCTCAATATTAGGGTCTGTTGACATTTGTTGATTAAAAAAATAGCGAGATAGTAAAATTAAATCGCCAAACCCAATTTTACACTCGCTATGCCTCGAACAATGCTAAATGATCAACACTGGTCCAAGTTACTT
>NZ_VOYQ01000023.1:0-60447 GCF_013420195.1 Acinetobacter sp. YH01024 | reverse complement strand
TACACAGCGCATTGGGTTATGTATCGCCTTTTGAGTTTGAAGCAATGTACTATGATAAGATTAACCCGTTAGGTCACGTGGCCTAACTTAAATAAAAATGTCTCCGACAAACCCGGTACGGTTCATATTCTTGTTTTTAGTATTAACTGAGAAATTAATGACTATTGGTAAGCCTTGATAACTAATGATTTCAATTTGATTCTTATTGAAATCATAATTTTTGCCCTTTAGCACGTTAGTATTTATATTTGGAAAAATTTGATTTAGGTCAATCTGCGCAGCAATGATGCCTTCGGGCATATTGGAAATATTAAAGTAGAGGATATGATTTTGGTCAATATGATACGGTGAGCCAGTATAAAGAGTTATATTTTTTGCCCAACTTATCTGGTGTAGTGAAACCAAGATTAATGAAATGAATAGAAGAGTAGAAGAAATAATCGACTTCATTATTTTTTAATTCTCAAATGAATAAAAATTATAAAAAGGATGTGTAATTTTTTTAATATGGATGCAAAGGAGGAAAAGGGTGAGCGAACTCACCCTACATATTTCATTTATATTTTATCAGGCACACCAAACAGCTCCTTAAACGCCTGATCAGGACGTGGCTGCTTCATAAAACTCTCACCGACCAAGAAGGCATGAATGTCATGTTCTTGCATCATGGCAACATCTGTGGGTGTGGCAATACCGCTTTCAGTCACAAGTAGGCGAGAAGGCTCAAGTAACTTCTTCAAACGTAATGATGTATTGAGGTCAACTTCAAAGGTTTTTAAATTACGATTATTGACGCCAAGTAGACAGTTGTCAGAAAGACGCATTGCACGCTCAAGTTCTTCTTCGTCATGTACTTCAACCAATACGTCGAGATTGTGCTCAAAAGCAGTTTTCGACATTTCTTCGAGTTGTTGATCTGACAAACAAGCCACGATTAATAAAATACAGTCTGCATGTAAAGCGCGCGCTTCAATCACACCATATGGATCAATCAAAAAATCTTTACGTAGCGCAGGTAAGTCGCAATGCGTGCGAGCAATTTGAATGTTTTCATCTGCACCTTGGAAAAAGTCGACATCAGTTAAAACAGACAAACACGCTGCACCAGCATCTTGATACTGCTGCGCAATTTCAGCAGGTTTAAAGTTTTCACGAATGATGCCTTTCGATGGTGATGCCTTTTTAATTTCAGCAATCACCCCCGGACGTTTAGAGCCGAGGTTTTGTGCAAAACCTCGAACGGGTGTAGCTGCTTGAGCTAGCTCTTCGACATCTTTATAGCTACGTTGTTTAAGACGGGCTGCAAATTCTTCTTTTTTACGGTCAACAATTTTACCTAAAATTGTATTGGCGATATCTACCATGATTTGAGTCCTAATCTTAAGCTTCGTATTCTTTTAAAGTTTTCGTAAATTCAGACAAAATGCCCATTTTCTCTAGTGCTTGACCGCCATAGATAATGTCATGTGCTAATGCAACACCTTGTTTATAGCTATTGGTTAAGCCTGAAACATAGATACCGGCACCTGCATTTAGGGCAATCATATTCGCGGCTTTATCACCGAGTGCAGATTTATTTTTACCTAAAGCATCTTTAATTAATTTTAGACTTTCCGCAGCACTATCTACAGATAGACCTGTTAAGGTTTGCGACTCGATATCTACAGCTTCAGGTTGAATTTCCCATTCAGTGACCTCGCCATCTTTAAGTTCTGCAACATAAGTACTTGATGCAAGGCTAATTTCATCTAAACCGTCTTTTGAATGCACCACCAAGACATGTTCTGCACCGAGTTGTTTTAAAACTTCAGCCATAGGACGACATAATTCTGTAGAGAAAACACCAATCACAAAACGTTTTACGCCGGCCGGATTCGTAAGCGGGCCAAGTAGGTTGAAAATACTACGGAAGCCCAATTCTTTACGTGGACCAGCAGCATATTTCATGGCTTTATGATGATTAGGTGCAAAGAGGAAACCCACACCCATTTCACGAATACAGCGTTCAGTTTGCTGCATGCTTAGGTCAAGGTTAATTCCTGCTTGTTCTAAAAGAT
The DNA here is from genome assembly GCF_013420195.1 of Acinetobacter sp. YH01024. NCBI lineage: Bacteria > Pseudomonadati > Pseudomonadota > Gammaproteobacteria > Moraxellales > Moraxellaceae > Acinetobacter > Acinetobacter sp. YH01024. The sequence goes on along the minus strand of NZ_VOYQ01000023.1, from coordinate 58,390 downwards.
CAGAAGAGCCTGATTTTGATGAAACACCACGACCGCCATGTTTAGCAATGGTTGCACCTGCTGCTGCAATGACAAAACTAGACGCAGTAGAAACGTTAAATAAGTTTTGACCATCACCACCTGTACCAACGATATCCACCAAATGTGGCAGATCACTGACATCGATTTTGATCGCAAACTCACGCATTACACGTGCTGCGGCAGTGATTTCATCAATACTTTCACCTTTTTGGCGTAAGCCCATCATGAGTGCGCCAATTTGCGCATCGGTCGCTTCACCTTGCATGATGGTACGCATCACTTCTTCCATTTGAGGTTGAGTGAGTTCAATATTTTTAGTGATGTTATTTAAAGCTTGTTGAATATTCATAATATTTTTTGCACTCGATTAAGCGTAAATTTCTAAGAAGTTTTTAAAGATTTGATGGCCATGTTCACTAAGAATTGATTCAGGGTGAAACTGCACGCCTTCGACAGGCAATGTCTTATGTTTTACGCCCATGATTTCTTCCATCGTGCCATCTTCTTCATTGGTCCAGCAGGTCACTTCTAAACATTCAGGCAAAGTCGCTTGATCAATCACCAAAGAGTGATAACGCGTTGCTGAAAATGGCGAAGGGAGGTTGCTGAAAATGCCTTGATCGCTGTGATACATGTCAGATAAACGACCGTGCATCACTTTTTTAGCGCGAATAATATCGCCGCCAAAAGCTTGTCCTATGGCTTGGTGGCCTAAACACACACCGAGTAAAGGAATTTTTCCCGCAAAGTGTTGAATCGCAGGAATTGAAATACCTGCTTCACTTGGCGAACAAGGGCCAGGACCAATGACTAAATACTTCGGTTGCCATCGCTCGATATCTTCCAATGTCACGGCATCGTTACGTACAACTTTTACTTCTTGATTTAACTCGCCAAAATATTGGACGATGTTGTAGGTAAAAGAGTCATAATTGTCGATCATCAAAAGCATGAGCGTATTAACCTTTGAAATTTATGCACTTAACTGTGCTTAGAATAGTCCGAAATGATTCTAAATAGTTGTATATTGACCCAAATATCGTGTGGATATTTTAAATAGAAAAATAGTGAAATATTTAGAATGCAGCCAATCATAGCAAATATTATTCAATTTCTGCTGAACAATTTCGCCAAAGTTCATCGCAACTGAAATCATTTCAGCAAATTATCGACTTATAAATTTAGGATTTAAGTTGAACAAAGCAATAGGCTGAATTTAAGTGTTTAAAATGTGTTCAATTGATATTTTAAAAAGATCTGCTTACTGTCGTTAAAAATTGCAATTCAGGCTCTAGCTGGAAAAATATGAACCGTTTTGAAGCAAAATCACCAAAATGGAGCACAATTAATGCAAAGGTAGATTGATCAAAATTAAAACAAAATGGTTAAATCTACTTCAAAAAAAGAGTGCTTTAAGGGCTCAAAAAACCTAAATATCGATCATGAATATAGTTATCACGCTGGTATTTTTCCATCTAGAACTAGCTAAACCATTAGTTTCTATCGTATTTAAATTCGACCTTAAAGCTTTGATAAAATCTCAATGATTTTATCGTTGAAAGCGATTAATCATTTTGGTGCATACTAGTGCAAAACCAAGTTGCACTATTTTGATACACCTGCGAGAAGTTTTTAAACAAAAGTGATGAAGAGTGGCTGAATATGGTGCATTTACTGTTACACACAGTATAATAGTCGAAAAGCAAGGAGTTAAAATCTTCTATTCTGATAAGGAATTCAATATTTTAGCTTGGCTTTTAAAAGTTGGTACGGTAATTGCTTAATAACTACCAACTACTAACACGCACTTCAGTGTGCACAAAAAAATCATCGGAGCAAAATGAGCATGGCGAACAAGGTCCTTCAACTCATCCAAGAAAGTGGCGCAAAATGGGTCGATTTTCGCTTTACTGATACTAAGGGTAAAGAACAACACGTAACTTACCCAGCAGATTCAATCGACGAAGATACGTTTGAAGATGGCAAAATGTTTGATGGTTCTTCAATTGCTGGTTGGAAAGGCATTGAAGCATCTGACATGATCTTACGTCCAGATGCAGAAACTTGTTTTATCGACCCGTTCTTTGCAGAAGCTACAGTTGTTGTGACTTGTGATGTTATCGAACCTTCAACTGGTCAAGGTTATGAACGTGACCCACGCTCTATTGCTCGCCGTGCGGAAGAATACCTAAAATCAACTGGTATCGGTGATACAGCTTTCTTTGGTCCAGAACCAGAATTCTTTGTTTTTGACGAAGTAAAATGGGACATCGATATGTCTGGCGCGCGCCACACATTAATCGCTGAAGAAGCTGCTTGGTCTACTGGTAAAGATTATGAAGCGGGTAACTCTGGTCACCGTCCACGTGTGAAAGGTGGTTACTTCCCAGTTCCTCCTGTAGATTCTTCACAAGATATGCGTGCAGATATGTGTGCAAAAATCGAAGATATCATGGGCCCAGGTCGTGTAGAAGTACATCACCACGAAGTTGCATCTTGCCAGCTTGAAATCGGTGTAAGCTTCAACACTATGGTTCGCAAAGCGGACGAAGTTCAACAGTTCAAATATGCTGTTTGGAACGTTGCTCACCAATATGCTAAAACTGCTACATTTATGCCTAAACCAATGGTTGGCGATAACGGTTCTGGTATGCACGTTCACATGTCGATCTCTAAAGATGGCAAGAACTTGTTTGCTGGTGATGAATACGCTGGTCTTTCAGAAATGGCGTTGTACTTCATTGGCGGTGTGATCAAACACGCTCGTTCATTGAACGCAATCACAAACCCATCAACTAACTCGTACAAACGTTTAGTTCCACATTTCGAAGCGCCGATTATGCTTGCTTACTCAGCACGTAACCGTTCAGCTTCTATCCGTATTCCTTATGTTTCAAGCCCTAAAGGCAAACGTATCGAAGCACGTTTCCCAGATCCAATGATGAACCCGTACTTAGGTTTCGCTGCACTTCTTATGGCTGGTCTTGACGGTATTCAAAACAAGATCCACCCAGGTGAAGCTGCTGACAAGAACTTGTATGACCTTCCTCCTGAAGAAGAAGCTAAAATCCCTACAGTGGCTCATAGCTTAGATATGGCGCTTGAAGCGCTTGCTGCGGACCATGATTACCTTCTTAAAGGTGGCGTGTTCACTAAAGAAATGCTTGATGCTTACATCGAACTTAAAACTGAAGAAGTTCGTCGTCTTAACACGACAACTCACCCAGTTGAATTCGACATGTACTACAGCTTGTAATTCTGTACAGAATTACACTGTAAAAAGACCCGCCTTGTGCGGGTTTTTTTATGAGATGGGTTAAGATAAAGCAAAGAGTTGAATGAATATCTAAACATGGCAAAACCACGTAAAAAACATACCGGTTTTTTTCCTTGGATTGATCCATCGGATCAGGCAAAGGGATTTAAACTCAACTTCTCAGAAGTGACTTATTTGGAAGTTGGGCGGACCGTTGAAGGTTATAAGCAGGCTCAATTTGTCGAACTGAAAAACCCAGAGCTGGCATTGGAGTTTGAATACCCTGAAAGTTTTTATATTACAACCGAAGGACTAGTTCTGATTAAAACACCGCAAGGCAAGTTTGAAGCCATTGCCAAGACAGATAGCTTTTAATTCAACACTAAAAAATTGAACTGAAAAAATGACCTGCAATATTGCAGGTCATTTTTTATTGAATATCTAGAAATTTGCCAAACGTTATTGCAAACCATGCTGTTTTAAATTGTCACCTTCATAAGGCGCATCTTCGGCGGGGTAGCGCAGCTGTGTAATTCCTTGAGTTTTGGCAATCGACCAAATCACACTTTCACCCGCAGGGATGTTTTGGCTGTGCTGTGCATATAACGGGTCTTGCAGGGCGCGCTCAGCTGAAATAAATGTCCAGCCATGCTGTTGAAAAGCAGTAATGGCATCCTTTAAAAATGCGGCATTAATGGCATTTACATGTAAAAGCAAAACATGCTGCGGTGAACGTTGTAAAGTGAGCTGCGCAAGCTGGTCATAATAATCCGCTCGGTGAAGCAGGTGAGCAATATACGCTTGTTTTAGACGCTCTAATTTGTCAAAGTCTTGCTGTTTGGCATAGTCGAGATATTTCCGGTTATAAAACCAGTCACTGGCATCAATACTCACACCGCCAATGCGGTATTGATGCTGCTCTAACCAGTGATAGACAGCATCACGTTTTTCAGCGTTATTACCTTCTTTTAAAAATGGATAACGGTAAATACGGATGTAATTCGGCAGCGTTTTTAGCACTGTATCTGCCTGTTCAATGCTGTGCAGATAATCGTGTACAGTGACATTTTCTTTATTCAGATTTTGGTGCAGTGCACTATGATTGCCAATCAGATGGCCAGATTGTCCCCACGCTTGAATCAGTTGTTTACCTTGATAATCGCCAATTTTAATCAGGCTAGGGAAGACAATAGTTTTGATTTGTTGATCATGCAGATGTTTTAAAATTTGGGCATTGATTTGTTCCGCTTGTGCGTTAAACACTGGATTTAATCCATCATCAAAACTCAGTGCAATAGATTTTGCTTGAGCCGTGATATTGGTACAAAGTAAAACAAGAAAAATAAAAACATGTAGCGGGTTATATGGAAACATTATGTTGGTGTAATTCAGTTGTTATCCACGACATCATACTGTGTAAGTGAGGTTTGTGTTGATTGCAAATGTAATGAAGTACTTAAGCCGTTTTGGTTTTGCTCATTTTACTTAAAACAAGCTATTGGTCATGAAAAACGATGTTGAGTTGGTTACACTAATGATTCGCTATACTCAGCAAAAGCTTATAAGGGAAATGAAATATGCAGCGTCAAGCATGTGAAATGCGGGATAAAAGAATGTCTCCTGAATTAAGAACATGGTTGTATGCTTCGGGTTCATTAACCCAACAATTAACAGATTTTGCCCAAGGTGTATTTAAAGTTGAGCCGAGTATTGAGCAATTTCAACGCATGACGCTTCAAGATGCACAGTGGCTGAAAATGCCAATACAGCACACAGCTTGGGTACGTGAAAGTTATTTATATGGCTGTGAAGCTGAGCCGTGGGTCAAGGCAAAAAGTATATTTCCAATCCTTAGCATACAAGGGCGTGCGCGGATTTTTCAGCATATTGGTAAAAAACCCATCGGACATTTTTTATTTCAGCGTACCAATCCGAAGTGCGAGCGGCGTGTATTGTGGCTAGACGATGGTTGGACACGTCAGAGCTGTTATACTTGGCATGGTTGTAAATTTATTGTTCAGGAAACTTTTTTAGAAAGTTTTGAGCAATATTTGCAGAAATAACATTACCAGATGAAGGACAGTCATGGCCGTGGTGCAACAGATTACTTGGCAGCAGCGTTTAGAAGCTTATTACTATTTATGTCGCTTCGATAAGCCAATTGGCACGGAACTGGTTTTTTGGCCAACCATGTGGGCACTGTGGATTGCTAATCAAGGAACACCGCAATTCAGTATTTTGATTCCCATGATTTTGGGCACGATATTTATGCGTGCAGCAGGTTGTGCGATTAATGACTTTGCTGACCGTAAAGTCGATGGTGCTGTGGAAAGAACCAAGCATCGTCCTTTAGCCACTGGGGTGATTAGTGCTAAAGAAGCCATATATGTGTTCTTGATCTTGGTACTTGCTAGCGCATGTATGTTGTTCTTTTTACCGATAGAAACTTTTTATTGGTCCTTTGGTGCATTGTTTTTAGCGTTCATTTATCCCTTTATGAAACGCTACACGCATCTGCCACAAGTATTTTTAGGCGCGGCATTTTCATGGTCGATTCCTATGGCTTATACCGCTGTTGGGCAAACACCTGATTTAACGTGTTGGTTATTGTACTTTGGTAATTTGGCATGGACCGTTGCGTATGACACACAATATGCCATTACTGACCGTGAATATGATTTGAAAATTGGCGTGAAATCGACTGCGATTTTATTTGGTAAATATGATATTGAAATCATTTCTTTATTACAGGCGCTAAGTATTGTACTGATTGGTTCTGCGTTGTATTTAGAAGATCTCTTGATGCCATTTGGTTTAGTTGCAATGTTGGCTGTGGCTGCCGATTTTATTTACCAATGGACTAAAACCAGAGGCCGTGATCCGCAGTTATGTTTTTGGTCGTTTCGCCATAACCGCTGGGTAGGGCTTATGATTTTTATTGGAATTTTCATGGCCCTGACGCTTTAATGTCATTGATCTGAAACTTTTTAAAATGAACTAAAGCATCCTATTCGGGTGCTTTTTTTATGCATTAATAAAAAGGCATGTAGTTTCATGTTTAAAGAATAATGATTAAAAAGGATATTTTATGAAACGTTCAAAAATAGCATTAGCTTTGACAGTTGCAGTTTCTATGCTGTCTTTAACCGCGTGTAATGACGATGATAATGACTCATCATCTTCGAATCAAAAATCAACATTTGTGTCTGAAGCAAATTATGCTTTCAATACAGTAGACAATACATCGTCCATTAAAGTCATGACCTATAACATGACCAATGTACAGGGGAAAGCAGCGACTGCAACAGCCTTGGTGTTATTTCCAAAAGCTACACAACCTAAAGATGGGTATCGCGTTGTGGTGTGGGAGCATGGGACAGTCGGGGCAGGAGATGAGTGTGCGCCAAGTAAAAATCTAATTCATCCACGTTTTAAAATTCTAGCTAACACGCTTATGGCGGCAGGTTATGTAATTGTGGCGCCAGACTATGAAGGCTTAGGAACCAAGGGAGTTCATCCATACCTTAATTTATCAAGTGCGGCAAATTCGGCGCTTGCTGCAGTTAAAGCGGCAAAAGAACATTATGGTAAGCAACTCAATGGTCAGTGGATGTCGATTGGTCAATCGCAAGGTGGTCATGCATCCTTAGGGACGGCGGAATTTGCAAATACCGATACTAATTATAAAGGTGCAGTAGCAGCCGCACCTGCGTCGAGTTTAGGCACGATTATTAAGATCTATTTAGATCCAAAACTAAATGTTGATGCAAATGGTCAACCTAAACCCCATGGATTGAATAGATTGGATGAACAGTTGGCACAAGTGCGTTATGCACTTAGTATGGGGCAGCTTTCGGAGGTTCAAGCACAAGCTTTAATTGATCAAATTGCTGATGGCTATGCTGAGCTTTTGGCATATGCAGCATTGACCAGTTCGGGTATTAAAGCCTATGAGCCAAATTATGATTTAAAAAATATCTTTACTGCAGATGCTGGTGTTATTGCAGAAAAAGCCTATGGACGTACAGGGGATGATGGTGCATGTTTAAGTTATGCCGATCCAAATGGCGCAAATGGTTTGCAAGAACAGTTTAAAGCAGCTGTGATTGAATTCTTAAAAGATCCAACGCATACGGTTTCACAGTATGGAATTGATTTGAATAAAATCGATACCGATCCTGTTGTTCAGAAATTTTTAATTGACAATCAGCCAGCGACAAATGCTACTGCTGCCAAAGTAATTAAAGCGCCTGTGTATATTATTCAAGGTGCAAATGATCAGGCAGTTATTCCTGTGGTTACGCAAGCGCTATTTGCAAATATGAAAACACAAGCGAAGAAGTATTTCCCAGATGCAAATTATGCTGAAGGTTATCAATTAGACGTTGTGCCAAATGCAACTCATACACAGGCAATTATCTGTAGAAATGCGCAAGCGGTCGAATTTATTCAAGCTAAAATGTCTGCAGGTACAGGTATTGTCTTAACCAATGAGCAAAAAGATGCAAGCCAAAGTCCACATTGTAAGGGGGTAGCTGCTTCAAGCTAAGCTTTTTCAATAATAAAAAAAGGAGCATGTCTCCTTTTTTTTGCATATTGGATTATTAATCATTCAATCCTTAAAAATGAGGGGCACAGTTAGTTCGAGCAAAGAATGTTATGAAGACTTGAGCGAATTTTGTTTTTTGCTATATTGTGCGTCGAATTATTTATGTAAATGAAAGAATCGTTATGTCTGAAGTAAAGCCAAAACCCAATACCAAAAAGATGATCATTTTGATGGCACTTGGGCTATTGATTCCTATATTTTTGGTCAGTATGGCTTTTCTTGCAGTCAATAGTGATGCCAAAAACCAAGAAAAATATAAGCAACAACAAGCTGAAATGATTGAGCGCATTAAAGCAAAAGAAGCACAAGATGAGGCTTTGGCTGCTGAGGCTGACCAAGCAGTATCGGAAGTGCTGGCTGCTCAAGAGTCAAATGCTCAGTAAAATTCTGCTTACATTATGGATGTGAATGCAATGCGCATTCACCCAATGTTTGATTGTACTTTACGTATTTAACAACTATTTATTTACATCATGCCTGAGCGTGTGAACTGTTGGAATGTTGGTGTAGCGGATTACACGGTAGCCCGCTTCTTCAAGCATTGCATCACGTTCAGCATCTTCTTGCTCTTTGCCTATATGACTGGGGTCATCCAGTTCGATTATCACTAATACATTATAAGTTTGGTCAAGTATGACAAAATCAGTGACTTTTCGATTAAATCTATTTCTGATTTTGTAATTTTGATTGGTGATCAGTGCGCTAAAAGCCACTTGGGCTAAAATGTGGTAGTTCGGAAATGCTTCATTTAAACGATGAAACATCTTACTTTCAAAGGCAGTGATTACACGACGTGGGAAAAACTTTTGTTTGCTTCTAAACAGTCTCGGAAAGACTAAGCAGACAAGGGCAAAAGTTGCCAAGCAACCAATAATAAAAAATGTAAACTGACTGAGATTTGGCACGAAATAAACTACATATATGAAAAAAGCCCACGTCATGATGCGTGGGCTTTTTAGAATTTGGCTCTCCAACCTGGGCTCGAACCAGGGACCTGCGGATTAACAGTCCGTCGCTCTACCGACTGAGCTATTGGAGAATCTGCACGCATTCTATGGGGCAAATGCAGTGAGGTCAAGTCAGAATTGCAAAAAATAAGGAAATTTAGGCTGAATGTATTAAATATAAACACCTTTAATATAAAGCGTTTTTAAAACTTAAGCTCTGACTATTCTTTCTAATGTGGTCGGAGAGCTAAGTGAATAGCTTAGGTCATAGAGCAAGTTATACTTATCTTAAAACAAAAGTCAGAGCATAAAAAAAGCCCACGACATAATGCGTGGGCTTTTAGAATTTGGCTCTCCAACCTGGGCTCGAACCAGGGACCTGCGGATTAACAGTCCGTCGCTCTACCGACTGAGCTATTGGAGAATCTGAAACGGATTCTAAAGATGTATGGCAGGGTGGTCAAGCCTGATTTAAATAAAATACAGAAAATTCAAATTAAGTGTTTTAAAAATAGCCGAATCCGACAACTTGGTACATATACGGATACTTTTAGGAAAGCAAAAACAAAAAAGTAGGTATGCTTTGTTAAATAGTTGGCGATAAAAAACCCACTTCGCAATGAGTGGGTTTTTTAGAATTTGGCTCTTCCACCTGGGCTCGAACCAGGGACCTGCGGATTAACAGTCCGTCGCTCTACCGACTGAGCTATGGAAGAATATATGGCTCTCCAACCTGGGCTCGAACCAGGGACCTGCGGATTAACAGTCCGTCGCTCTACCGACTGAGCTATTGGAGAATCTGATGCGCATTTTAGGGATGAAAGCTAAAGCGGTCAAGTAAAAATAAAAGATAAAGCGCTTAAATGTTTTTTTATTATCCAAAGATGAGTTTCTTGCTTATTTATTGATTATTTTAAGCTTTTGTTGCGTTAAACCCTATCAGAATACTTTAACAATTATAGTTAATAGAGTGATGGATGGAATGGTGGGTAAGGTTGCGTTAGATCGCTATTCTAGTTCTGAACATGCTGAGAGAAGTATGTACTGTCATTTCGGATGACCTTTATTATATTGAAATAGTTAATAATTAGTCAGTAAATTCCAGTTTTTTTAATTAATTAGCAGATTTTTTTAATAATTTTTAGATAAATAAATCTTCTAAGTACACAAATGGCTTAGCTTCCTGTATAAGAACAAAACAAAGTTTCATGAAACGTTATTGAATATTTAAAAAAGTATTCTAAATTCAATATTTTATAAAATTTAAAAATTTATTTTTACATAGGGATTTATATGCTTCACATTGGAAGAAAATTATTAACTTCAACTCTCTTATCTATTTTATTAGTCGCATGCGGTGGAGGGGGAGGAGAAAGTAGTCCAACGTCATCAGAAACATCTGTGCCTAAGCCTATTGAAGAAACTTCTGTACTAAGTCCAGATTTGACACATGGCTATTTTGAAATTGAAAACTCTGGCATTGCTAATCACTCAACTATCAAGTTTTCACCATTTCACACAGATAGTGTGATTGAAGCATCTGCTACTAACAATAATATGTGGAATCTAGAAATTCTTACACCAAGCAATGATTTGTCTGCCCATATTAATAATTTGGCGGGTCTTTATTTTTATCCTAATGACGATAAAGTTGGAGTTTTTAGCTATTCGGAAAATGCTAACGGGTATCTGCGGGTTCAATGTCAAAATTCATGCAGTAATACATTTTCTTATAAAATTGAAAAGCAGAGTAATGGCAAAACTTATTTTATTATAGATGCAAATGGTTCTATAACAGGACGTTTAAATAATATTGGCTTTGCATCTACAGCTAAAATTAAAGGCTCTGTTAAGTTTGAAGTAAATTCTGATTGGCCAGTATGGGATAGCAAACGATTTAATGAATATCCTGCGAAATCAGACTTAATTGTTAATGGTAAACCTGCAACAATAGAAAAATTTTTGGATTGGAAAACTAGTTCTGTTTTAAGTTTTAGGACCGATAAAGAATATTATTTTAATTTTAATAATCCTTTGGATCTTGATCATGATAGATTTATCTTAACAGAGGGGAATTATTTCAGTAATGAGCAACCTAAAGATGTGTACATATATAAAGGATACTTCAATCGAGATTTTACATTAAATACAGATTATGAAAATGGTATAACGACCTTTAAATTCATCAATAACTTATTTACCAACCCTGTTGAATATACTGCGTCTCCAGACTTAGAAGTATCTGGAGGTTTTGTGAAAAAAATTCCTTATGGTCAAGTCATTGCAGGAGATGAAGTTTTTAAAATTGATGAAACTGTTTCAGCAGTTGCATATGCAGAGAATGAAAGTAAATATTATCGTTTTATGAGTCGAGATAAGCAATCTGATCTAGAGTTCACAGTGAAATACGATACTATAACTAAAAATGTAAATGTAGCTTTTCAAAGACCACAGAAGGGTTAATTAAATGTGAATATCTATCTGAAATGGAACTGTAAATTGACGAATAATCATTGTAGTGGTGTAACTGTCAATGATTCAGAGGGAACTATAGAATTTAAAAACGTGCAGTTAGATGATGGTCGTCTAATAAATGGCAAGTTTGGTCATTTAGGCGTAAATGATCTCTTAAGGTAATAATTGCGTAGTTATACTCTCAAAAATATAACTATGGTAATTGTCCTACAATTAATTTAATACATAGTATTTGAAAACACCTTAATTTTAATAAATTTCAGAATCTTGTGTTGGGAAAGGCCATAACTACGGATTTTAAATTTTTTAAATGTTTAACATGCAATATGTGTAATAAAAAATCCTTGTTGCATAACTTTATTTAATTTCACTTGAACTAAAACAAGAAAAAGTAGTGCTTATATATTTTTATAGATTTTAAAATTGTTAAGCCCATAAAAAATCACCCTAAAAGGGTGATTTTTTTGACTTTTGGATAAGTTTTAAAACTTATTTTTCAACGCCAGCAGCTTGACCTGCATATTTAGCGTTTGCATAGTCCCAGTTCACTAGGCTTTCTAAGAAAGTAGAGATGTATTTAGGACGAGCGTTACGGAAATCGATGTAGTAAGCGTGTTCCCAAACGTCGATAGTCAACACAGCAACTTTACCGTGAGCAAGTGGAGTGTCAGCATTTGAAGTTTTAAGGATAGAAAGGTTGCCGTTTACTTCGTCAGCAACTAACCAAGCCCAACCTGAACCGAACTGAGTTGCAGCAGCATTTGCAAATTCTTCAGCGAATTTTTCGTAAGAACCAAAAGCTTCGTCGATTTTAGCTGCTAAAGCGCCAGTAGCTTTACCGCCACCGTTTTTAGCCATACAGTTCCAGTAGAATGTGTGGTTCCATACTTGGGCTGCATTGTTGAAGATACCAGCTTTAGAAGCATCGCCTTTAACAGCAGTGATGATTTCTTCTAAAGTTTTGCCAGCAAGGTCAGTACCTTCAATTGCTTTGTTTAGATTAACCACATAAGTATTGTGGTGTTTGTCGTGATGGTATTCTAAAGTTTCTTTGCTGATGTGCGGAGCAAGATCTTCGTAACCGTAAGGTAACGCTGGTAAAGTAATCGTTGTCATGTTTTCAATTCCTTGCATTTTGCTGGGTTTTGACATTAAGTGCCGTTATTGTAATAGATTCTTGCAGTAAAATGCGCATTGCTTATAAATAACAATACAGAATAAAGCCTGAAAATATACGTATAAGGACTGAGCCAAAGACCAAGACGATTTAAATTAAATCGGGTTATTTAATTCGAAATAACTATACTCAATATTGAACTGTTCTGAAATAGCTTTCGCGAGTCGTTGTACACCATAACGCTCGGTTGCATGATGCCCACATGCATAATAATGCACGTTTAATTCTTGAGCCTCGTAAAAAGTACGTTCACTCACTTCACCTGAAATGTACGCATCACAATCTAATGCAGCCGCTTTACCGATAAAGTCCTGTGCGCCGCCTGTACAAAAACCAATTTTTTGAATAGATGGTTTATCTGCAGGCAGGTGAATGGCATCAAATCCTAATCTTTCAGAAACGAACTCTTTAAACGCTGCTGGAGTCATGGCTTGTTTTAAATAACCAACATTGCCAATAGGATTGCGTTCAGTAGGATCTAAAGCTTCAATATTTTCTAATTCGAGCAAATCTGTTATCGCTGCATTATTACCTAAAGTAGGGTGACTATCTAAAGGTAAGTGATAACCAACGAGTGAAATATCGTTTTTGATCAGGCTTTTGATGCGTTTGCCGCGCATACCTGTGATTGGGTAAGCTTCACCTTTCCAAAAATAACCATGGTGTACCAATAGCAAATCAGCTTTTTCTGCTATCGCGGCTTCAATCGCTGTTTGTGATGCGGTAACTGCACATAAAATTTTATGCACTTCTGCTGAGCCTTCAATTTGCAAGCCGTTGGGAGCATAGTCCTTAAATTCATGTGCTTTGAGTGTGCTGTCACACCACTGAATAATTTCACTTAACTGAGCCATATATTGTCCAAAATCTCAAAGAGATGCATCAAAATTTACGATTGTTTAAATTGTAACTAAAGAATCACAAATCTCTGTATTTATTTTTAATTTTGTTGAAAAGATTACATTACAATACGATATAAATTATTTAGCCATCAATGAATTATAAAATTTAGAGGATATAGACGTGCGTCGGACCTTTACATGGTTACCTTGGGTATTATTAATACTTGTGATCATCGGTTTCTTTACATGGCAACAGGTTCAAAAACCTAAAGCACCCATTGCCCCAGATGGGGTTAAAATGCCTGCAGAAAAGGTTGAGCCCCTCATCGATACGTCGCGTACAGGCGGTGTAGTTTCGTATAGTGCTGCGGTAAAAGTTGCTGCTCCAGCGGTTGTCAATATTTTCACTACGCAAAAAGTGAAACAATTGGATCATCCTTTATTAAATGATCCTGTTTACCGTGAGTTTTTTGGTAATCAACTTCCAGATCAAACCAATCAAAACGAAAATAGTTTAGGTTCAGGTGTGATTGTTCGTCCAGATGGCTATATTTTGACGAATAACCACGTGATCGCACAGGCCGATCAGATCGTTGTGGCTTTACATGATGGTCGTCGTGCTGAAGCGAAAGTTGTGGGTACAGACCCAGATACAGACCTAGCTGTGATTAAGATTGAAATGAGTCAATTACCGGTTTTGCCATTTAAGCTAAGTGGCAATGAAGTCGGTGATGTCGTCCTAGCGATTGGTAACCCTTTTGGCGTGGGTCAGACGGTTACGCAAGGGATTATCTCAGCTACAGGTCGTTCAGATTTGGGAATCAACACTTACGAAGACTTTATTCAAACAGATGCTGCGATCAACCCCGGCAACTCTGGTGGTGCTTTAATTGATGTTGCAGGGAACTTAATTGGTGTAAATACCGCGATCTTCTCGCAGTCAGGTGGCTCTTTGGGGATTGGTTTTGCCATTCCTGCAAAAGTATGTCAACAAGTGCTGAACGCTATTTTAAAAGATGGGCGAGTGGTTCGTGGTTGGTTAGGTATTAGTTTACTTCCAATTAAACAAGAAAATATTTTAGATCCACGTGTGAATGGTGTGATTGTCGCAGATGTCATTCGTAATGGACCTGCAGCACAGGCAGGTTTAAAACGTGGTGATAAAATCGTGAAAGTGAATAATGAGCTGATTACCTCGACCTCACATTTAATCAATTACGTTGCACAACAAGCGCCATTGAGCACTATGCAAATTGAGATTGAGCGAGACGGAAAGGCGATGACATTGCCGGTACAAGTGGGAGAGCGTAAACTGCAAACTCAAAACAGTGACTCGCAATATATTCCATTACCCCGCTAGCATAGAAAATCCCTCTTCATGAGGGATTTTTTTTGAGTTCCTTTTTTTGTATATCGCTTTGAAGAGCTTCGTTTGCGCCAAACAATGCGCTTTGAAATTGAAATATCAATTACAAAAATGCATTGCACGCTTTGCTGAATTTGGCTTAATTTATAAGCAATAATAATCAGATAAGCGTATAAGAATATGAGCTTTTTACCCGCTGAACATGCCAAAGTTTTATCCAGTCAAGCCAATTTAGATATCGCCTTATATAAGACACGTTTGGCTTTGCTGATTGAGGAAAATGCCAAACAGGGGAATACCGCCGTATTTACGGTTTTACCCAAGCATTTAGCTTTAGAAGAGATTCGAAGTTTATCTGCTGAGCTTACAGAATTGGGATATCAAGTTCGATTTGAAGTGAATGAATTCTTCTATAATTTTAATGTCTACTGGATTTGATTCGGGATTCACTGCATTTAAGGTCGTAAGTTAAAAACAAGATGAAACCCTTTAGAAAACCACGCTAAGCGTAGTTTTCTAAAACTGTTTTATAACGCAGTAACTTATTTAGATTTTTGATAGTCATTAATGACTTCAAGTGCCGCACGAAAGGCTTCTTGAGTCGCCGGTGCGCCACAATATGGCAAACTATGAAGTAACACTTCCTGAATTTCTTCTACAGTCGCCCCATTATTTAAAGCACCTCGGACATGACCCTTGAGTTCTGTTGGACTTTTTTGTGCAGTTAAAAATGCAATGGTAATCAGTGAGCGATATTTACGGGGTAAAACGCCTTCACGCTGCCAAGTTGAACCCCATGCATGCTCATTAATCCAATCTTGCAAAGGTTGAGTAAATGGCACGGTATTGTCTTGAGCACGTTTAACGAAACTTTCACCCATAACTTCAGTACGAACTTTTAAGCCATTTTCATAATCTTGTTGTGACATGTAGCAAACCCTCTGTGATGTAATTTTGCAGTACAGCCTATACCTTTGACTCTGCGATACCATTGGCTGATGGTCGTATAAAAAAGCCATCCCATTGTTTAACAGTGGAATGGCTTTTATTTTGAGAAAAATAAAGCTTAAAAGCGATGCAGAAGCTGATTAATAACGCAGGAAGGCTTCTGGTTCATCATCGGTGTGTTGTTGCTTTTTCACTTCTGGTGAAACGGTTAAATGTGGATTGGATAGCTCAAGTTCGTGGATGAGTTGCATATCGAAAACATCTGTGAGCATACTGTCATAGCGTTGAATGTTGTAAGTGCTGAGCTGTTCAGCTTCGGAGGCAGTAATGACTTTTTGTGCAATGGCATCGGCTATATGTGCTTCAAAAGTTAAACCTTTAAATTGGCCTTTAGATTCAGCTTTTTTAAATTGGTTCCACAGCGGTTCAATTTTCAACAATTGTAAAAAGGCATTTTCCATACGACCAGAAACTTCATCTGCTGCAGTGCTGTAATACACGTGCTTTTTCAGTTCTTGGCGGAAAGTATTATCTAGCATCATTTGAGTGGCAACTTCACGTTTTAAATGGTCTGTCGGTTTGGCAACAACTCGTCCAAACGGAAAGCAGATGATTTTTACTACACTTGCCGCTAGTCGCATTGGGAAGTTATCAAATAAACCATGGAAAGCCTCTTCGACATTGTACAAAGCTTTATCTAATGCAAGTTGCGCATGTAATTGTTCAGCTTCACTTCTTTGACCTTGTTCATAATATTTAAGAATAGCCGTCGCGATAAATAAATAAGAGTGAATGTCTGCAAGTCGGCCAGAGAGCATTTCTTTACGTTTAATATCGCCGGCTAAAA
The DNA here is from genome assembly GCF_013420195.1 of Acinetobacter sp. YH01024. NCBI lineage: Bacteria > Pseudomonadati > Pseudomonadota > Gammaproteobacteria > Moraxellales > Moraxellaceae > Acinetobacter > Acinetobacter sp. YH01024. The sequence continues at coordinate 41,902 of NZ_VOYQ01000023.1, read as the reverse complement.
GGCCAAGACACATATCTGCAGTCAGCGCGAAATCAGCACTGAATCGATTAATTTTTTTATAGTAGGGGCGGCTAAATTCATCTGCTGAAGCTGGTGAGTCTGATGGGCCACCTGTGAACGCATAAGCAAAGGCACGTGCAGTTCGGTTAAAGGTATAGCCTAAGTGCTTAAAGAGCATTTCATTGAATGTATTGAGTGCAGTGTTTTTATCTTCGGCTTGAAGTAATTGTAGCTCCTCAAATAAATATGGATGGCACCGCATTGAGCCTTGTCCAAAAATCATCAGAGAGCGACTTAGAATATTGGCACCTTCGACAGTAATTGACACAGGAATGGCCTGATAATTCAAAGCTAAAAAATTACGAGGTCCCATTTGCACGGCACGTCCACCGACGATGTCCATGCCGTGATTCACCACTTTACGCATGGTTTCAGTGGCATAGTATTTGGCCATTGCAGTCATCACAGCAGGTTTGCCACCTTGATTCAAACCACATGTCACCAAATAGCGGAAAGCTTCAAGCATATAAGCATCTGATGCGATATCACTCGAAGCTTCTTGTACACCTTCAAAATTACCTACAGAAATTTTAAACTGCTGACGAACTTTGGCAAATGCACCAACATTTAAATATGCCATTTCTCCGGCTGCCGTTGACAATGCAGGGAGTGAAATACCACGACCAACCGCTAAGCATTCCATCAGCATACGCCAGCCTTTGCCGGCATTTTCAATCCCACCAATGATCCAGTCTAAGGGAATAAAGACATCTTTACCTTCAACTGTCCCATTCATAAATGGTGAGCCTGGATTATGACGAGGGCCTGTAATGACACCGTCATGACTCGCCGGTAGCAGCGCGCAGGTGATGCCATATTCCGTTTTATTTTTATCTCTCAATAAGCCATCTGGATCGTAAAGTTTAAATGCCAGACCAATGACGGTAGCAATTGGTGCAAGAGTAATCCAGCGTTTGGAGAAGTTCATGTTTAAGCCGAGCACCTGTTGTCCCTCAAAAGTGCCATAACAGACGACACCTGTATCTGGAATAGCGCCTGCATCTGAACCGGCTTCAGGGCTGGTGAGTCCAAAACATGGAATTTCTTCACCTTTGGCAAGGCCAGGGAGGTATCGGTCTTTTTGTGCTTCAGTACCATAGTGTAGAAGCAATTCCCCTGGTCCAAGCGAGTTGGGCACCATACAACTGACTGCGGCAGTCAGTGAGCGGGATGCAATCTTGCTCATGACACGGCTTTGTGCAAATGAACTAAATTCACGTCCTCCATACGATTTTGGAATCACCAGTCCTAAGAAACCATTATCTTTAATGAATTGCCAAGCTTCTGGTGGGAGGTCTTTATGTTTATGGTGAATATCCCACTCGTTGAGCATGCTACAAAGTTGCTCAACTTCATTATCAATGAAAGATTGTTCTTCAGCACTGAGCTGAGGATAGGGATAAGCCTCAAATTTTTTCCAATCAGGCGCGCCCATAAATAGCTCTTTTTCCCACCAACTGGTTCCTGCATCCAATGCTTCACGTTCCGTAGTACTCATACTCGGCATCGCATTTGCTAAGGATTTATAGGCAGGTTTGGTGAGCAGATTGAGTCTCAGTGGGTCAATCAGCACGATTAAACTTAAAGCAATTAGAGGGATGCCAAGTATTAATGACCATGGGCTTAAAAAGGCGAGTGCAATTGAAACGAATATCAGTGTTATTGCGCCTACAGCTCGTGAAAGTTCAAAGAAAAAAACGGCCCAAAGAGCAAAAATAAAGAGTACGGCACTGAGTATAAATAGCATTTGTTATGGCTCCAGTGACAAGGGCCAGAGCGTTATGCGTTTAAAACAGCCTACATGCGTTTAAAATGATCTCATCTTTTGTCTTTCTGATTTTAAAGTGCATGAGACTGTCAAAATGGCATCACTCGGCTGGTGAGTATGATTGGACAATTGCGCGAATATAATGAAAGCGCAAATAAAGTGTTATCAATAGATTGATTAATAAATGATCACAACACAATCCCTATCGGGCAAAGAAATGTCACATTACGTAAACTTGGATAATTCGATATATTGGATGAATATTGGATACTGTTTAAGGAACACACAATTTTCGAAAGATCTTATATTGGGAAACGAATTGGGCTTAGTGTGAAAGCCACAAAAAAAGCCCTCAATCAATGAGGGCTTTTAATTTGCGATGTTTTAAATCTTAGTGTAATTAGGCTTCAATCGCTTGCACTGCAATTTTCTTTGCAGGATCAGTTTTACGACGTACCGCAGGCACTGGCTCACCATAGTATTGACGGTCAGCAAAGTAACTTGAACGGACCATTGGTGCAGCCCAAATGTTTTTGAAACCAAGCTTTTGGCCATGTGCAGTGTAACGCTCAAATTCTTCTGGGCTTACAAAACGGTCAATAGGGGCATGTTCTTTAGAGGGCTGTAAGTACTGACCAATGGTGACATAGTCAACATCATGTGCTTTTAAGTCGTCTAATAACGCGATCACTTCTTCTTCAGTTTCACCAATACCGACCATCAAACCACATTTAGTTGGTACATCTGGGCAGTATTCTTTAAACATTTTTAATAAGTTTAGAGAGTGTTGGTAGTCAGAACCTGGACGCATTGCTTTATACAAACGTGGCACAGTTTCAATGTTGTGGTTAAACACATCAGGAGGGCACTCCGTCATGATACGAAGGGCAACATCCATACGACCACGGAAGTCAGGAACTAGAATTTCCAAAAGTGTTTTTGGGCTCAAGTTTCGAGCTTCTTTAATACAGTCAACAAAGTGCTGTGCGCCGCCATCAACTAGGTCATCACGGTCGACCGACGTAATTACGGCATATTTCAAACCTAGATTGGCAATGGTTTCTGCCATGTGACGTGGTTCATCTGGGTCAAGAGCATTGGGACGACCATGCGCAACGTCGCAGAATGGGCAACGACGAGTACAGATATCGCCCATAATCATAAAGGTTGCAGTACCGCCACCGAAACATTCAGGTAAGTTCGGGCAAGCCGCTTCTTCACACACGGTATGTAATTTTTGTGCGCGTAAAGTTGTTTTAATACGTTGAACTTCATCAGGGGCAGCCATTTTGACCCGAATCCAGTCAGGCTTACGAGGCGTTTCAACCGTTGGCACGACCTTCACAGGTATGCGAGCGACTTTTTCTGCGCCACGAAGTTTTACACCCTGTACAGGTTTACGGTTCTCAGACATATTCAACTTTTCCACTGTTTTTGACGAGGAGATATTCAAAAAATTAGCTCGATCATTATAGCGGACTTGAGCTTAAATAGGGGGAAAACGATATTCATATAATAAATGTGGTTATCACATAATATATGTGAGCTAAATATCCAAAAAAGTTAGGATATACGTCATAATACAGCCTAGATTAAAGAATATTTGTAAAGGAGCGTTGAATGCCACGTAAGAAAGAGGTCGTTAGTGGAACTTTCGTGAAATACGATGCGGTAGTTCTGGGTTCTGGCCCTGCGGGTGAAGGCGCTGCAATGAAACTTGCTAAATCAGGTAAGCGAGTTGCAATTGTAGATATGCGTGAACAGCTTGGTGGTAACTGTACCCATGTAGGAACAATTCCAAGTAAAGCATTACGTCAGACCGTTTCAAGCATTTTACGTTACCAACGTGACCCTATGTTCCAAAAAGTCGGTGAATGGAAACAGTTCACGATGAAACAGGTGTTACGTAATGCGCATAAAGTGATTCAACAACAAGTTGAAACGCATTCACGTTTTTATGACCGTAATAAAATTGATATTTTCCACGGCCGTGCGTATATCCAAGATCAAAACACTGTTTTGATTTTTAGCAATGAAGGTATGACGGAAACTTTAGTATTCCAGCAATTAGTGATTGCGACAGGTTCACGTCCTTACCGTCCTGCTGCTTTAGACTTTAATCATCCTCGCGTATTTGATTCAGACAAAATTTTGGATCTGGATTATTCAATCCAAAAAATCATCATTTATGGTGCAGGTGTGATTGGTTGTGAATATGCGTCTATCTTTATTGGTTTAGACCATAAAGTAGACTTGATCAATACACAGCACAAATTACTCAGCTATTTAGACGATGAAATCTCAGATGCATTGTCATATCGTTTACGTGAGCAGGGTGTACTGATTCGCCACAACGAGCAGATTGATCATCTTGAAACACATGATGATCACGTGGTTCTTCACTTGCAAAGTGGTAAGAAAATTAAAGCGGATGCGATTTTGTGGTGTAACGGCCGTTCTGGTAATACCGATGGTTTAGGCCTAGAAAATGTAGGTATCAAACCAAACAGCCGTGGTCAATTAACTGTGAATGATCAATATCAAACTGAAGTAGAGAATATCTTTGCTGCGGGTGATGTAATCGGTTGGCCTTCACTTGCATCTGCTGCATATGACCAAGGTCGTTGTGCCGGTTCTAACATGAGCGGTGAAGAAGGAATTGCACCTGTAACGGATATTCCTACAGGTATTTATACAATTCCTGAAATCTCTTCGATTGGTAAAACTGAACAACAGTTAACGGAAGAAAAAATTCCGTATGAAGTAGGTCAGGCATCTTTCCGTCATTTGGCACGTGCACAAATTACCGGTGATACCGTGGGCGAGCTTAAAATCTTGTTCCATCGTGATACTTTAGAAATTTTAGGCGTTCATTGCTTCGGTAATAATGCTGCGGAAATTATTCACATTGGTCAGGCCGTGATGAACAGCCCGAACAATACGATTAAATATTTCGTAGAAACCACATTTAACTATCCGACTATGGCGGAAGCGTACCGTGTTGCAACATTGAATGGTATGAATCGCTTATTCTAAGGTTAAAGTGAACTTAGAATGTGCAATGAAAGACCCGTAAGTTTCGGCTTGCGGGTTTTTTTATGGTTAGGATAAAGTGCATGCAAAATATACATTCAATCCACTTATAATCATCAGCATTTCCAACTCATTTTAGGTAGCCCATGATGATCCGTTCAGTGACTATTCAAGGTTTTCGATCTATTCATCATATAAATCTGACCTTGTCGCGTCTGAATATCATCAGTGGTCCGAATGGTTGTGGTAAATCCAATCTATATAAAGCTGTGCGTCTCTTACATGAAGCAGCGAATGGCCAATTATCCCAAGCTATTGCTAATGAAGGCGGGATTCAAAAAATCATGTGGGCAGGTGGTCACCGTGCGGGTGATCGATCGAAAGATCCTAAGCGCATGAAGCTTGCTGTGGAAATGGAGCATTATGAATATCAACTTGAAATTGGTTTTCCCGAACCGCTCATTACGTTATTTGCACTCGATCCTTTGGTCAAAGTAGAAGGGATTTGGTTGAGCGGCTATCAACGTCGAAAAATGAGCGAGTTGTTAGAGAGAACCAACCAAGCGGCATTTCTTAAAAATGTTGATGAAGAACGGATTGCTTATCCGATGTCTTTAACACCTGAAGAGTCGGTGTTTGGACAATTGTCCGACCCACATTTATACCCCGAAGTTTCACAAGTGCGTGAGACCATGAAAAACTGGCGCTTTTATCATGAGTTTTCTGTCAGCGGAAATTCACCGATCCGTGTCCCACAGGTGGGCATTCGTTCGCCAGTTTTAGCGCATGATGGTACAAATTTAGCTGCGGCTTTTGAAACTTTACGTGAGCGTGGCAACAGTGAAACCTTGTTTGAAGTACTAGAAAAAGCCTTTCCGCAGACCCAATTTTATGTGCAGGAAATGGGTGGGCGCTTTCAAATGATGATGCAAAAGCAAGGGATCTTAAGACCTTTGGAAAGTGCCGAATTTTCAGATGGGACTTTACGGTTTTTGTGTTTAGCTGTGGCTTTATTGAGTCCAAGACCCCCAAATTTTATGGCACTGAATGAGCCAGAAAATAGCTTACATCCCGATTTATTACCTGCCTTGGCGCTGCTGATTGCTGAAGCAAGTCGCTATACACAGCTTTGGTTGACCACACATTCCAATGAGCTGGTTGAAATGATCAAACAGTATAGTGATGTGCAGCATTATCAACTGGATCAGGTCGAGGGGAAAACTGTGGTCAAGGGCGCAAGTTTAATCGATGAGGATTAGATTATTCCTTTAGCTATAGTTTTTTTGCTTTCGTTTAAAAGGGCAGAAAAGTTAAAAAAGCATAATAGCCGATAAAACTGCTTATTAAGCTAAACCAGACTGGCAGCTTGCTGCGAAGTAAAGCAATAACGACGGCAACAAATATAAAGTCCGTCCATTGAATGATGTATTTTTGGCTCATTTGAAATAGTAGACACAGTAATAAACCGACGACAGCTGCATTGATCATTTTTAAGGTGCCAAAAATCATCGGGTATTTCATCAACTTATTCCAAAACGGTAATAAGCCAAACAATAATAAAAATGATGGTAAAAATATCGCCACAGTCGCGAGTACAGCATTTAAGAGTAGCACATCAGTCATGGGTAAAAGTGTGCCGAGATAGGCGGCGAAACTAAACAAAGGTCCCGGCATGAGTTGCGCAAGGGCATAGCCTAAGTCAAAATTTTCATTACTGATCAGTCCTGTCGAGACAAAGTCCTGATGTAAAAATGGCAAAATAATATGTCCACCACCAAAGACGAGGGATGCTGTGCGGTAGAAGCTTTCTAAGCTGAAAGCCAATATATTGCTATGTTGTATATCGAAGAATGGCAGAACGAAAAAAGGGCTGATAAAGGCGAGAAGCCATAGCCAAGAGGTGCAAGTATTTTCATGTGCATTCCGGCTAAAATTGTCATGTTTGGGTGGAAATGTTTCGGCGATATTTGGCTTTTGGCTGTGTAATTGATTTGACGATAAAACTAAACCGATAATTGCAGCGCATAAAATCACCAAAACTTGATTTAAAGAAAATTGAAAGAAATAAATAAAAAATGCAGCTAAAAGCATGACTAGATACTGAAATTTTGTTTTACAGAAGCTTCGCATCATTTGCCAAAATGCCCATGCAACAACGGCTAGTACAATTAACTGAATAACATGAAAGAATAAAGTTGAGAGTTGATTACTGAGTTTTATACTTAAAGTGGCCGCGGCACACATCAGCAGGGCTGAAGGTAAAGTAAATCCTAACCATGCAAAACAAGCACCTTGATAGCGGTTGAGTTGAAATCCAATTGCCATGCCGAGCTGGCTACTTGTTGGGCCTGGAAGGACTTGAGCCAAGGCAAGCAAATGCGCATATTCATGCTCCGTTATCCATTTTTCTTGTTTCACAAAATATTGAAAAAACAACACTAAATGCGCAGCAGGTCCACCAAATGCAATACACCCTAATCTTAAAAAGGTGAGAAAGATGACAAGGTTTCGTTGTGGTATGGACTGGCTCATGCGTTACCAATATTTAAAATCAAAAGTAAGGTTATGAATTTCTAAAGGATAAAATTATTAAAGTTAAAAGATCTTAAAGGCTGATTATTGCAGGAGTATGTAAATCCTGCTTCAAAAATATTTTGAAGTGCTTAGCAGGGAAAAAGATAATTGGACGAAGTGACATAGTGCTGTCCCACATGCACATGGCGTCGGTTTCCGCCGCTGATTAGCATCAGCACATACACATAAAAAATTGTCTAAAAATGACTTCTCCAAAATCAGACACCTTATCAGAAATTTTGAGCGCTTTATTGAAGTGGTTGATGAGTGGCATTGCATCGTTACTTTCAATCATGGCATTTGCAGATGATCAGCTACTTGCTTCACAAGCATTAGCAAGTTATACAGATCAAAACAGTTGGCAGGGCATTCAGCACTATCTACCCAAAGAATACCATTTAGATGAAACGCAGCGACCCAAAGAAGAGTGGTGGAGTTGGCAGGGTCATACTGTTCACTTAGATACTTATCGGCATCCACAGGCAAAAGTGAAGGTGATTCTGTTTCATGGTGTGGGAACAAATGGTCGACAAATGTCGATGATTTTGGGTCATCCTTTGGCACAACGTGGCTATGAAACTATCGCTATTGATATGCCCGGTTATGGCCTCACCCAAGTCAAAAAGGGCTCAAAAATTCGTTATGATGATTGGGTTCAAGCAGGTAATGACCTCATTGAAGCCGAGCTACAAAAAGATCATCGTCCTATCGTTTTGTATGGGCTTAGTGCAGGTGGTATGTTGACCTATCACGTGGCGGCAAAAAATAAAAAGGTGAAAGGTATCGTCGGTATGACCTTTCTAGACACTTCAAATAAAACTGTGCGTGATCAAGTCTCTTTGAATAAATTTATGAGCCGCGTGGGCAGCCCACTGGCTCATGTGACAGCACATACACCATTTTCAGCATTGCCAATGCCGATGCGGTGGGTAAGTAAAATGCATCGCTTGGTGAATAATGACGCAGCATTGCAGGTCTTTTTAAAAGATAAAACGTCAGCTGGGAATAGTGTATCGGTTAAATTTCTAGATTCGTATTTATATTATAAAAATGACACGCCACCGGAGCAGTTTGATATCTGCCCAATTTTACTGACGCAGCCTGAACAAGACCGCTGGACGCCTTTGGCTTTAAGTCAGCCATTTTTAGCACGGATTCATCAAGTTCCAGTCGATGTCGTCATGTTGAATAACGCAGGACATTATCCTTTGAAACAGCCGGGACTCGATCAAATGGTCAATGCAATTGATGCGTTTTATCAAAAAGTCACGCAATAATCTGTTGAAAGCGTGATGCGTAATTCATATCAAAATAGATATAAAAAGCCAGAAGGCGGTTTTTTTGGGGGACTTTATCGTGGAAATATTTAAGCAAAATGACCATGTTGAAAATCATAAAATGCCTGACGTATTTCATCTTCAGTATTCATGACGAATGGTCCATGTGCCGCAATCGGTTCATTTAAAGCTTCGCCACTTAAAATAAGCAGTTTGGTTGCTTCAAAAGATTTAAGTTTCAAGGACGATATTTGGTCACTGACATATAAAGTCTGTTTCGCATCAAAGCGTTGACCTTCGATTTCGATCGCGCCACTTAATACAAAAATCATGTTATTCCACTGTGGGTTGAATGAAAATTCCTGTTCAGCATTTGCATTCAAGCGCACATCCAACACATTCATCGGGCTAAAGGTTTCAGCTGCACCCAATGTATCTTCGAATTGGCCAGCAATGACGCGTACCACGCCAGCATTTTGTGCAAGCTTTACTTCAGCAATATTGGCTGTTGTCAGTTCTTGATAGCGAGGTTCAGTCATTTTGGCATGACGAGGTAAATTGACCCAAAGTTGTACCATGTCTAAATTTCCGCCAGTTTTGGCAAAATCTTTAGAATGGTGTTCTTCATGCATAATGCCTCGACCCGCAGTCATCCATTGCACTTCGTCTTTGGCAATGCTGCCGTGATTTCCTTTAGAGTCAAAATGCTCCAATTCACCTTCATAAACAATGGTTACTGTTTCAAAGCCACGATGTGGATGTGATCCAACACCACGTTGATGATGACTTGGAGAGAAGTGATATTGGCCGGTATAGCCCATAACGAGAAATGGACTGGTTTGATTGCCCATTTCTTGCATAGGGAGCATAGAGTTTGTTGGGAAGCCATCGCCCACCCAAGTACTACGATCACTATGATAAACACGTTTGATTGAATTCATAATTCAGCCCTCAATATATTGCTGCTGAGATCTATTATTGAGGTATAGTGAGGGAATGACAGGGCGAAAAACTCAACAGATTATTCTAAAAATGAAACAATCATGCAAAATTTAAATGACTATTACTACTTCGTGCAAGTGGTGAAATACCAAGGTTATACCAAAGCCAGTGAAGCATTGGGTATTACAAAATCTAAGCTATCACGCCGTATCACAGAATTAGAGACCCGTTTGGGGGTGCGTTTGATTCAGCGTAATACGCGTAAATTTACAGTAACTGAAATAGGACAACAGTTCTATTTGCATTGCTTAAAAATTTTAGAGGAAGTCAGCGAAACGGAAAACTTTGTGCTTAGTACGTTGAATGACCAACTCTGTGGCCAAATTAAAATCTCTTGTCCTGTGGCTTTGGTGGAAATGCCTGTTGCAAAAATGGTCACCGATTTTATGCAGCAATATCCAGACATCAGTGTGCATCTGATGGCGACCAATCATCGGGTTGATGTCATTGAGGAAGGCGTAGATTTAGCAATTCGTGTTCGTAATATGCCTTTATTGGATAGTGATTTGATCGTTCGAGATTTAGATGCTTGGGATCATGTTTTGGTGGCATCGCCACAACTTTTCTTCGAGCGTGAAATTCCACAGCAATTGGCTGAGATTCAAAATTTTCCGTGTATTGGTTTTGACCGACCTAAACATTTTTGGGATTTCCGACATCGTGAAAAAAGTGAAACCCAACAAATTGAATTTCATCCACGCTTAAGAACTGACAGTTTTAGTGCGATGATTTCTGCTGCTCTTTCTGGCGTAGGAATCGCATCTTTGCCCAAAGTGTTTGTACGTGATGCTTTAAAAAGTGGTGAGTTAATAGGGCTATTTCCTGAATGGCAATTGCCGCAAGGGGCCATCCATGTTGCCTACGCGACACGACAAGGCATGCTGCCGGGTGTGCGTGCGATGTTAGACCATTTGATTTCAGGTTTTAAGGCCTTAGATATAGATCATCCGTAATTTGAGCAGTGTTCTTATTGTTTTAAAATTTTAATTATTTGGAGTTATTGCTCAAACACGGATTTTGCTGTTTTATTTATTTTTTATTGTTGGTATGACATTCAACATTAGTATGGTCGTCCTCCAGCTAGGCTAATTCGCTTTAATAAGCGGCGTTGGTCTGAAGGGAAAGGGCGGCGTGAGTGTAAAGTGGCTTGGTTATCCCAAAATACAATGTCACCTTCTTCCCATTGATGTTCATATCGAAACTCAGGTTTCAATAAATGTTCACGTAAAGATGCAATCAACTCACTGCCCGACTGATCATCGTAGTGAACCAATTCCACTTCAGATCTTTCATTTAACCACAGCCCTTTACGGCCACTTTCTGGATGGGTACGTACAAGCGGATGTGGATAAGCATGTCCAACAATCGGGTGGTCTTTGAAACGATATAGCGGTGTAGCGCCATATCCCGTTGTGCCTTTATTATTTTTGGCACGGACAAATGGGTTGTAGGTAATGAGTTGAAGTTGGTCTAAATGTTTTTGTGTCGCTTCATCTAAAGCTTCATAGGCTTTAATGGTGTTATACCATGAGGTTTGTCCACCGTCTTGTGGCAGTTCAATGGCATAGAGTAATGAACCAAAAGATGGCAGCGGAGTCCACTGATGGTCTGCATGCGCAGCCAATTCACCATGTCCAGTATAGTCAACTTTGCCGACTGCATTTGACACAGGTACCACGTCTGGTGGTGTACCGGTATCATCTTGTGACGCCAGCACAGGAATATCTGCACCGGGACGGAAGATTGAACCGAAGTAACTTGCAAACGCGAGATACTGTAAATCATCTAGACTTTGATGTTTGAAAATTAAAATCAAGTGTTCTGCCAACGCTTGTTTTAAACGGTAGATGGTTTCCCCAGACTGTGCTTTACGCGCATCTAAACCATAAACCACAGCCCCCAAAGCTTGGTCATGTTGCGCTTCAATACGAATTTCATTGCCATCTTGAAATTGTTCTGCTTGATGCCAACGTGGAGCATCATGGATGGCTTGTGAAAGTTGAGTTAATGCGGTCATTTCATAAGTTCTCAAATTGTTCTTTATTGAGACTTAATCTATGGAAGAAAGCGCAGGATGGAAAATTAAAAAATAAGCTAAGTTTATGAAAAAACGTATGATTAATACTAATATGCTGAAAATGCAGCTTTTATTGAATCGTGTAGAAAATAGCTAAAAAACTGCTGTTGTAGTGTTGATAAAACAGCAGTTTGAATTGGAATTATTGCTTCAATACGTCTTTAATGTGCACAAAACGCTTGGTTAAAGTATTCGAATAATTCAGGCGTTTGGCTCCATAAGCCGATGGACAATGCCAACAAGGCCAGAATACTGATGCCAATACTGAGCCGGAACCACAGTGTTGAATTAGTCATGAATGACACTTTCCTCATTAACCATGAAATGTACCAATACCCCAAAAATACTCAGGACAATCGAAAAAATCCAAATGGCATTATAGTTACCGGTCATATCGTGGTTCACACCACCCAACCAGCCACCAAAAAATGAACCGACTTGGTGTGTAAAGAACACGATACCACTCAGCATACTGAGATATTTAACGCCAAACATATTGGCTACAATACCGTTGGTGAGCGGTACGGTAGAAAGCCATAGTAGACCCATAATGACGCCAAATGCATAGATTGTCCATGTGCTTAAAGGCAGCAAAAGAAAGGCAATAATGGCAATGCCACGTAAACCATACAGTCCCATCAACAGCTTTGGTTTGGAATATTTGCCACCGAGCCAACCAGCTGTGTAGGTGCCGACAATATTAAACAGTCCAACGAGCGCTAGGAAAATAGTGCCCGTAGTGGCATTAAAGCCATGATCGATTAAATATCCCGGAAGATGGATGCCAATAAACACCACTTGGAAGCCACAGACAAAGAAACCGAGTGCTAGAAACCAAAAGGGTTTATGCTCCCAAGCCAATTGCAAAATTTGTTTAAAAGTCAGAGAGGCTTCATGCGTATTGGTTGCATTTGGTGCAACATACATTGGTGCTTTTAGCATCCAAGCTAAAGGAATAATAAGTGCAATTAAAATGGCGCTGAGCACCAAAGCCGACGACCAACCAAATTTTTGCAACAACAGTAATGTAGAGGGCAGCATAATGAACTGACCAAAAGAACCTGCTGCACTGGCAATACCCATGGCTAAACTACGTTTTTCTGGATGCGCTGCACGACCTACGGCAGAAAGTAATACTGGAAAAGATGTGGCTGAGAGGGCTAAACCCAGGATTAAACCTGCACTTAAATTAAGCAGTAAACCGGTAGAGCTGATGGCCATGAGTAATAGTCCGAGGGCATATAATGCACCACCGACGGCGACCACGATCTTACTGCCATATTTATCTGCAAAAGCCCCAGTAATCGGCTGCACAGCACCCCAAATTAGGTTTTGCATGGCAATGGCAAGGCTAAATACGTTATGTCCCCAACCAAATTCATCACTCATCGGCACGAGATAGAGGCCAAATGCATGACGCACCCCTAAAGACAATGCCAAAATAATTGCACTGCCAATGAGCATGTAAATCAGTGGCTTTGAGAATCGAGTATCAGACATACAGCAGGCTACATTTTTTAAATTTAACCCAATGTTATTCGAATAAACGCAGAGTTGCGATTAAATTTAATTCACCAAACAATAAATTTTTTTTATAGGTAACTATGGATGAATAAAGGAAATTGCCTCAGCAGAAATTCAAAAGTGTTTAAAAGAGGTTGAAGGCATAATTCAAAATAAAAGACCATATATAGCCTAATAAAAAAGACGGCTGTAGCCGTCTTTTTTTATATTCAGGTTATTAATTAGAAACGCATACCGATACCTGCATACGCAAGAATTGGATTTACCTCAATATCTGCTTTAGAGGTAATTAAAGTTCCATGTTCGGCATTGGACACAGTAATCGTTGTTTCATTTTTTAAATGAGCATAACTTACTGAACCTACTGCGAACCATGTATCATTAAAGTCGTAAGTAAAGCCAGCTGTAGCAACGGGAGCAAAGACATCAGTAGCCTCAAGTTTAACTTTAGGTGTACTACCATTACTTTTCAGATTATCAGGAACTGATGTGCCATAAGGGAGTTCACCAATTTCCAGAGCTTTACCTGCTTGACCATCTTTAATATTTGCAATCATATGACCCGCTTTGATCAAGTCCTGCTCAACATTCTTATTCATTTCCAATTCGTTGAAATAAGCATACATCACACCCAGCCCTACATAAGGACGGAACTTATTTACACCTGTTTTACCAAAGTGATATTGGAATTCAAAAGCTGGTGTCCAAGCACGAGCAGAAGCAGCCTTATCCTGTGCACCTAAATCTGTAACTAAAATATCTTTTTTCAAGTCGATACTCTGTAAATCAATTGATCCGGGAATACTCGGAAAGAGGTCTATAGATGGCGTAGCTTGCGCAGAGAAAGGCGCATAAATTCTTCCTTTACCTTTTAAGTCCACTGTTGGTGGAATCCCGGCTTTAATTTCAAGAGAAATATTATCGGTAAAAAAGTAATTGGTCATGATCCCTAGGGTAGTCACATCCTCGGCTTCTAAACCTGTTCCTGGATTGTTCCAGCTTGAGAGATTATAAACTTCAGCAGAACCACTCAGATTTGCAGAAAGCGTATCGACCCCTAATCCATCTAGAAGTCGAAGGATTGCGGTGGTTGAATTTGAACCCATGTCAAGATCGAGATTATTTTGAACAGCTTGAATACTGACATTACCTACTGCAGATGTAATGCCTTCGTTAGCTGCGGTATTTACTTTGAAAGGTTGTGCTTTCCCTTGTGGCATAACATGTAAAGCACCCACCGAAACTGAAAAACGTTTAAAGCCATCGCCTTCTTGCAGGCTAAAATAAGGGGAATCGGCATGAGTCAAAATAGGCATTAATGCCATTGAGCCAATAAACGTCCCTAAAACCTTTTTCATTTGAACTCCTTGTTCAATTTATTCATCTTTGTTTTTGTTATTGTTAATAAACTAAACTTGGCTCAATTAATCTGTATGAAAAACAAGAGTACTAAGTAGGTGAAAAGTTAATAAATAAGGAAATGTATTTCATTAAGTTTAATTATTTTAGTAATTATGTAATTTTTTAATTTAAAAATAAAAAAATACTGGTTCGCTCTGCTTTTTAGAAAATATGAATAGCCATCGATTTTTTAGACATCTTTTAGTTAGATAAAATAGAACACTTAAGACGTATTTTTTATCCTGAACATGATATCGAAATTAAATGAATTGTTATGAGAGTGCATAATAAAAGACTTGTTTTTACATTCTGCTCTTTTTTTTTGTACAATAGGCTGAGTTATTATTGAGTCAGTCTGATGAGCTCCCCAAATACTCCCAAGAAAAAGCCTTTAGTTAATTTACCGTTTCCTTTGAAGCAAGCTGAACAAGGTGCGACAGATGAGATCCTTGAAGATCTTCGTCCTAAGCCACAACGCTATGCGGATAGAACCTGGATGCCACCACGTGGTACCCGCCGTTCGATGGGAAAACGCTAAGTTTTAAAATAAAAAAGCCATGGTATTTGACCATGGCTTTTTTATTCGCTGATATTTAAATCATGCAACTTACTGAGAGACTGACATTCTTCGGTCATTATTTTGGTAATGAGTTCTTTTCTGGTGATACATCTCTTGATCGGCACGTTTTAGCATGTCTTCAAGACGTTCATCTGCATGACTGGTTGCATGCCCGATCGACAGGCTGATTGGCTGATGTGAGTAAAACTGGTTATCGACCAGTAAAAGTTCATGCAAACTATTCAAACAGTTTTGCAAAGCAGTCTGATCTGCACCCGGTAAAAGGACTACAAATTCATCTCCACCAATTCGTGAGGCAGAATAGGGCGTATGTTGAATAAGTTGAGTCAGGATGTTGCCCATACGACGTAACAGGTTATCTCCGGCATCATGTCCAAGGCTGTCATTCAGCTCTTTCAGTCCATTGAGGTCCATAAAAATACAGGATACTGGGCGCAGTGAATTACGCTCTAGACGGTTCAGTTCCTGCATATAAAATGAACGGTTACATAGCTTGGTGAGAACATCATGTCTGCCTAAATATTCCAGATAATGCTCCGCTTTTTTGCGTGCGGTAATATCCGTCAGCGCAACTTGAACAACGCTCCAGTCATCTAGATAATCAGGAAACACGGTAAATTGCAGTAAAACATGGCGAATACTGCCATCCAGTGCATAATTTACCGCTTCACGCTGATGATGCAGATTGCCATTCCAAAGCTCAATAAGCTGTTCTTTAAAAGTTTGAAGCATTTCTTTGGCAAATACTTTATGTACATTTTTGAGCAAGATTTCTTTATCCGAAGCGCCAAATAAATCAAGCGTGGCTTGATTGACGTCAACGATCAGTATTTCTTTAATGCACTCTTGTACAAAATCGGGATGAACATCCAAAAAAGTGACAAAGTCTTCGATTTCTAAAGCGCGTAGCTGATCTAATTTGATTTTAATCCGGCTAAAATCTTCGACCCAAAGTGAGGTTGGAGAATAATGAAAACGCGCTTCTGCCAAATGACGACTTTGTTCTTGTAAACGGCAAGCTTCAGTATAAGAGGTGATATCTTCAGTCGTAATTAAAACGGCAGATAAATCCTGCTCATGACTCGGTAGCACGATGCCTTTGAGTTGAATGTCTAGGCGTTGTCCATTGAGCGTATAGTTCACGGCAGAATGGGAAAAATGTGTTTCACCATTCCATAATGCAACCAATTCTCTAATGTGTGTTTGACAGATCTCCGCCTGAAAAACTAAATCAAGGTTTTGACATAAATGTTCAAAGTCACGTGCTTGATAAAGTTCCAACGTTTTTGCGTTAACCTGTAAGATTTTTATTTTTCTCGCACATTGCAAAATACGAGATTCATCTTGTTGAAGAAAAGTGGAGAGATCCTGCACACCTTGCTGACGCCAGAGATCAAATTGTTTTTTGACTTCACTGTAATCTTCAAGCCACATGGCAATGGGGGATAGCTCAAAAAAAGGAGAATCTAGCATGTCTATTTTATGTGCTCGTCATTCTTTATGATAATGTCAGCAAGTAGTATAAGACGAAAAAAATGATATTAAAATAATGTGATATGTAAAATAAGTTTTATTTTTAATGTGACTTAAGTCGCTAAAAACCATTAGTCAACCGTAGAAAAAAAGCCAATATGGACATTGGCTTTTTGGGTGTTTCAAATGTGGTGAAAAGAGCCTTTAGCGGCTGGCTTTACGGGCTTTATTTTCAGGCTTTGGTGCAGCAATTTCACGTTCAGCTTTCCAAACATCGATGAAATCTTTTTCATTGATATTGTACAGTTCAAGTAGGGCTAAAATAACGCCGCCAAACATCATCGGGCCTTCAGAATTACTTTGAAACTCAAATATTTTCCCATTCAGCGCATGCAAAATATCTTCAATTTCAAAAATACGGTCACGACCATTACTGTCTGTTGGGTACATTTGGGTATTCAGCACAATTTTCGCAAGACTTTTTTCATTATCTGTTAAGGCCAGTACATCAACCAACTCATCTGTTGAAGGTGCGAAAATAACCGAATCTCGATAAATCGTATGTAAAAGTTTCGAGGTGAGTTTTGGTAATGCTTTTTCAACGAATGGACGGAAAGAAATAGGGAAAATCACATTGCTGGAAATGCCCTTAAACATGGGGGCAATTTCTTCAACTTTATAGCCAGCGACACCACAACCGATCGAGGTTATGAAGTATTTAGTCTTCGGATGATTCTTGGTATAGATTTTAAAATCATCGACATAGTGTTGAATTTGTGACAACGGCATTTGTTGTAAATGCTCATTCATGGTTGGAATAGCAAAACTTTGACCTGCCCATCCACGACCAATACCATTCATTGCGCCAAAATGCTCTAGTGCGGTACGCGCTGCACCGCCAGCATGTTGACCTGCCATATTGCTGCCAAAAACAAAAATGGTATCTTCAGCTAAGTTTTTAACAATACTTTCGTCATGATATTGATAAGTCATAAAGTTTGATCTGTGGCGTCCTTTTGTCCATGTTGCAGGTGAAATTTACCTAGGTCAAGTATCAATCTGGGGTAAATGAACGCTTTATCTATGAGTTTTTTAGCTCAAAGAGTTTCTTCGAAAAAAATTGGCTCAATTAGGTGCTTTATAATTTTGAAGATGATGAAAAAATCTAGAAACTTATACTAAATAAAGATTACTTCTGTCTGTATGTGACTTTGGCTTTTTACATAAATTTAGCATTGTTTTGTGCAACTTTGCCCTCATAATAAAGCCCTATAAAAACTGTTGAAGAAGAGTGTGATGCAGGAACAGCCTTTTGAACTGGTAACACAATATCAGCCCGCAGGTGATCAGCCTCAAGCGATTGAGAAATTGGTCAAGGGGATTGAGAAAGGAATGCATGACCAGTTGCTTTTAGGGGTAACTGGTTCGGGTAAAACCTATACCATGGCAAATGTGATCGCTCGCACGCAACGTCCAACGATTATTATGGCGCATAACAAAACTTTGGCTGCGCAGCTTTATGGTGAGTTTAAAGCCTTCTTTCCGCATAATGCTGTGGAATATTTCGTCAGTTATTATGACTATTATCAGCCCGAAGCCTATGTGCCATCTTCAGATACCTTTATTGAAAAAGACTCATCGATTAATGATCACATTGACCAAATGCGTCTTTCGGCAACCCGAGCATTATTAGAACGTCGTGATGCAATTATTGTAGCGTCAGTTTCAGCCATTTATGGTCTAGGTGACCCGAATGCCTATATGAGTATGCTTTTGCATATCGTGGAAGGTGACCGTATCAGCCGTGATGACATCATTCGTCGTTTGGTGGAAATGCAATACACCCGAAATGAACTCGAATTCCTACGTGGCACATACCGTATCCGTGGTGAAATTATTGATATTTTCCCTGCAGAATCGGATCAAAATGCCATTCGAATTGAGTTGTTTGATGATGAAGTTGATTCAGTTCGATGGTTTGACCCATTGACGGGCAAGCTAGTCCGTAAAGTGCCACGTATTACGATTTATCCAAAGAGCCATTACGTGACGCCTAAAGATAACTTGCAGCGTGCAATTGGGACTATTCGAGAAGAATTAACTGAACGACTCGGCTTTTTCCGCGCCAATGATAAATTACTCGAAGCACAGCGTATCGAACAGCGAACACGTTATGACTTAGAGATGATGCAGCAGCTTGGCTATACCAATGGTATTGAAAACTACTCACGGCATTTGTCAGGTCGTCCCTCAGGTGAAGCACCTCCGACTTTGTTTGATTATGTACCTGATGATGCTTTATTAATCATTGATGAATCGCACGTTACCGTTCCGCAAATTGGGGCTATGTATAAAGGTGACCGTTCACGTAAAGAAAATTTGGTCAATTACGGTTTTCGTTTACCAAGTGCGCTTGATAACCGGCCAATGAAATTTGAAGAATGGGAGCGGATTATTCCTTCGACCATTTATGTCAGTGCAACGCCTGCACATTATGAAATGGAAAAGTCTGAACAAGTCGTTGAGCAAGTGGTTCGACCCACAGGTTTGGTCGACCCTGAAATTGAAATTCGTCCAGTGTTAACGCAAGTGGATGATGTATTGTCAGAAATTAATAATCGTAAAAACTTAAATGAGCGTGTATTGGTTACGACATTAACCAAACGTATGGCAGAAGATTTAACTTCATATTTGAAAGAATATGGTATTAAGGTCGCTTATTTACATTCAGATATCGACACTGTTGAACGAACTAAAATTATTCATGAATTGCGTTCAGGTGTATACGATGCAATTGTTGGGATTAACTTGCTGCGTGAAGGCTTAGATATGCCAGAGGTGTCTTTAGTCGCCATCTTAGATGCTGACAAAGAGGGGTTTTTACGTTCTGAGCGTTCTTTGATTCAAACCATTGGTCGTGCAGCGCGTAACTTAAACGGTAAAGCGATTTTATATGCAGATCGTATGACCGACTCCATGCAAAAAGCCATTGATGAAACGGATCGTCGTCGTAATTTACAAATTGCATTTAACCTTGAGCATGGCATTACGCCACGAAGTGCAGTGCGTCAAAACGTCAATGATATTGATACAGGTGAAGTGCTGACAGATGATGAAATCGATGCAAAAATTTCAGATCAGGCTAAGGCATTAACTGCAGATGAACGTCATTTGATGTCTGATCCAAAACTTTTAGCAAAACATATGAACAAGCTGGAAAAAGAAATGCTGAAAGCATCGAAAGATTTGCAGTTTGAACAAGCTGCTCGATTACGTGATGAAATCTTGCGTTTAAAAGCACAGATGATTTCATAATTTTGTTAGACAAGATGCGGAATATTGTCTGAATTACATACATAATTCAGACAAGAAAATGATTTTTAGAGCAATTTTTTCCGCTAGAGTAAAAACACGAGAGAAAGAATTACTTAATTTTCATCGAATGTTTTGCATCGAAATGAGGCATAAAAATGACAACAACGAATCTTCCGAAAGCTGGTTTTAAGCTCGCAAAAATTGCACTTGGTGCAGCAGTGTTAATTGGTTTGGGTGCAGCCACAATGGCTTATGCACAGACGAAACCTTTACAGACTGTGGAAAAAGTCGAGCTCGATCGTTATTTAGGTATGTGGTATGAAGTTACTCGTAAGCCTTTAGTCTTTCAAAAAAGCTGTGACCGTGATGTTACTGCGGTCTATACCTTAAATGAAAACGGCAATATTAATGTCAATAATCGCTGTGTATCGAAAGATGGCACCAAGAAGCAATCAATAGGCGAGGCATTTGTACAAAATGCACCGTTTAACACGAAATTAAAAGTTAGTTTCTTACCAGAAGCCATTCGTTGGTTGCCTGTGGGGCGTGGTGATTATTGGGTACTCAAAGCCGATGAAGACTATCAAACAGTCTTGGTGGGTGAACCCCGTCGTAAATATATGTGGGTGCTATCTCGTTCGGCTCATCCAGATCAGGAAGTGATTCAGGAATATCTAAATTATGCTCAATCTGTCGGTTATGACTTATCAGATATTATTCATACCAAGCAGACAGTGAAACCTAAAACCTAAATAATTGAACAAATGCTAAAAAACCATGCCTGTGCATGGTTTTTTATTTGCTAGAATGTCCAGGTGAGAAGCTTGATTGATCAAGCAAAATATCAAGATTATGTAGTCATTTTGACTGGAGTGAAAGATGTATAAAGGCGTTGCATTGTCTGTATTGGCATCGGTCACTTTTGGTATTTTGTATTTCTTTACCATCTTTTTAAAACCTCTAGATAGCGAGCAAACTTTTGCATGGCGCATGTTAGCGACCTTGCCATTTTTAACCTTATTTATGTGGTGGATGAAAGATTTAAACAAAGTTAGTGAAATTTTTTGGCGAGTGGTTAAGCAGCCGATCTTTCTCATTTGGTTAATCATTAGTTCATTTTTATGTACTACACAGCTTTGGTTGTTTTTGTGGGGACCAATTAATGGCCGAGGGCTAGAAGTATCTTTAGGGTATTTTCTATTGCCCTTAGTGATGGTTCTGGTTGGATGTGTACTGTATAAAGAAAAGCTGTCTAAATGGCAGATGGCTGCCGTGGCACTGGCAATTTTAGGGGTCGGCCACGAAATTTGGCGTATTGGCAGTATCGCGTGGGAAACTGTCTATGTCGCTGTGGCTTATCCGATTTATTTCTTTTTACGTCGTACCTTTAAAACCGATCATTTGGGTGGTTTTTGGTGGGATCTTTGCTTAATTCTGCCTGTAGCATTTTATTTAGGATTTATTCATAGCGATAGTTTAGCGCTGATGTCGTTATTCCCGCATCTGATTTTGGCGGTTTTAGGACTGGGTTTTCTGAGTGCGCTTGGCTTAGGTAGCTATATGTTGGCGAGTCGTTATTTGCCATTTGTGATTTTTGGTTTGTTGAGTTATTTAGAACCCGTGTTGTTAGCTTTTGCATCCATCGCATTGGGGGAGCGAGTAGAAGCCGAAGAATGGCTGACCTATATTCCAATTTGGGGTGCGGTATTGTTATTGGTGATAGAGGGTGTTTTGCATCTGTTTAAACAAAAGCAAAATGAACGTGCGCTAGCAAAAAATGTAAAAGCGTTAAATGATCGAATCGATTCTTAGACTGAGAATATTGGTACGATAAATTGATCAGTTTACAATTAATGCTTGCTGTTTTTTAATAAAATCTTAAACTTAGAAAACTAAAACACGCCATGATTCAATTTATTGTTTAGGAAGAACAGCATTGAATGATGGTGTACAAAAATATTTATTTTAGATAAAAATAAACTGAAATCGATAAAAGATCGATTAAAGAACCAAGATACAGGAAGCAGTCAGTGGTTGTCCCATTTCATCAAAGCGCTAAACTTTTACAGCTAGAGCCTGTGTTGGATCAGCATTGGCGGAGTATTGTATCTGAAGTATGCACTGATCTTGATCAATCCAATTTAGCACAGATACAGCAGGTGTTATCGCAAAAAGGTATTCGTTGGGAGTCTTCATCACAGTCGTATCAAAGAGATGTACCGATGAATTTGGGCATGCTGATGAAAGTACTAAAATATGATGTCATGCGTGAGCATGCACAGTATTTGGCAACACAGCTCGAAGAACTTCGAATATTGACAATGAGTATTCAAGTTGCGCAAAAATTAGAAGAAAACCTAGCCTATATCAATAAAATAGATGCCGAAGAAGATTTTGAATTACAGCAAAAAAAAAACGTATTACATCTGCATTTCATTTTAAATGCCGCACAAATCATTCGTGAAATGGATTTGATTGCGCCGAGTGATGCACGTCAACTCACTGCCCAGCAAGTCAAAATTTTCTTGATTGAAATTTTCTTAAAGTCACATGTGTTGGGGCAAGTGTTTGATGCTTCTATCCCGAAATCATCTGAGATTTGGCAACATCCGATTTTTAAATACTATTTAAAGCGTGAACAAAAAACGCGATATCTACAAATCGTACATACATCTGAGTTTATTTATATTTTGTCGCCTGATTTAGATTGGACGACGCAGTATTCAGCAATTCGGTTTTTATCTACAAAGCACAATGAGGCCTTAGCAGACGACGTTTTTGATGGGGTGGCCATAGATTTAACTACTGCTTTAGAGAATCAGCAAATAGAACAATTAAAAATTCAAGTGTCAAAGCTAGCATCCATTGCAGGTTTTATACATTTAGATCTACAAAATTTAATGCAGCAATTATATACACGGGTGGATAAGCATCTGCTTTTAATGCTACATGTAGAGGATGCCATTCAATTGGCAACGGTTTTACCTGCTTTTGAGCAGCAGTTCAATACATTGATATTGAAGCCCTTACATCAGACTGTTCAATATCAACTGAGTGAGCAGATACAGCATGACTTTGTATTTTTCCATAGCATGCAAATATCTCAGCGGCTCATCACGAGTCTAAACGTCTTGAGTAGTTGCCCTAAGTTTGAGGCAAGTTTGGAGTTGAAGCGACTGCGACTTCAACTACAGGCTTGGCAGGTGCTTTTGTTGAAACGGCGTGCTCAAATTTTTCATGTTCAAAACGAAGATGAGTGGGAGTTTCATCATCAGCAGTCACAGCAAATTCATACGGCATTGAAAGCGCTCTTGCAGACGACCGAGGACGAGGATCAACAGAAGATCTTTGCTACAGAGTTAATCGTAGAAAATACAGCCGTCAATGGCGCTCATGTTGCGTTTTCCAAACGCATGACGAAAACAGGGGATTATGAAAGCCTTGAAGCCGATGCTTTAAAAGCGCAGCAGCAAAAAAAGCGACAAACTTATATGCAGGTTTTAATGTTGCTAAAGGAACATGCGTCACAGCTCGTCAATCTCGATTTTGAGCCATGTGAAAATGCCTTAAAGGTGCAGTCTTTTAGTGATCGGAGATATTTTGCGATTTGTGCTGGAGAGAATGGTTTAAATGCACTACCGAAAGTATTTGAGCTGAGTGTAAATTTCTTTGATTTTAATCTGGAAAAATTTGCTGAGAATCTGAAAAATTAACTGAATTTTAAATATAGATCTGACTTTAAATAATTTTAGGCAGTAACATTAGAGGCGTAATTTGATTCAAATAAAAGAACGATACGCGGTAATGTCATCCGCAATTGTCTGAGACAAGGTTACTTCTAATAAAAAATGTTTTTGCGATACTTTGAATAAATTGACGGTAGTGAACGAGTTTTGCGGTGAGGAGCATTGCTCCGCAAGATTGTTTCCTTACGAAGCATGCTTCTCATTTTGCCAAATGAGAAACAACGTTTCGTAAGAGTACCTCCAGCTGAAGGCTAAACCCTTGATTCAAACCTCAGATGTAAGACTCCGTCGAATAGTTTTAAAAATCATTTAAAAATGTGAAATTATTATTACGAGCTTAACATCAGTAAAAATACTATAAATTGAGCAAAATAAAAAAACAGCACAATTTGAAAAATATAAATATTCGTTCATCTTTGAGCTAAATGTGCTGAGATCTGGTTGATAAAACTACATTTGAAATTTTGTGACAAAAATCTGCGAAAAAGCCGGTTTTTCAACTTTCGGCTATAAAATCATAATACTAATCATGATTATTTTGAAAATTGATAGTGAATATATAACAAAATAACCTTGTCGAAATCTGCTTTTAGATTCATTAATTTTCAGTTTTCCATTACAATTGTGGGGTTTTGAAATTTATGCTTAGATTTACAATTAATTAGAGGACGTATCTGTGAGCAAAGACACTATCGTTGCCCTACATGCAGAGCACCAAGGTCGCTGGAAAAACCGTGAAGAAATCGCGGAACGTATGATTGCCCTAGTGGGTCAGTTATATCGTGAAAAAAACATCGTAGCTACAGTATACGGTCGTTCTTTAATTAACCGTTCGGTTATCCAAATTCTTAAAGCGCATCGTCGTACTCGCGTACTTGACGTTGAACTTTCAGTTGTGAACACTTTCCCAATTCTTGAAGCTTTAGCGAAAATCGAAAACATCGGTACTGCTGAAATTGATCTTGGCAAACTTGCTGTTGAGTTCAAAGAAAAAGGCGGTGATGTTGACGCATTCGTTGCTGACGCTGTGAAATCACTTGAAGGCAATGCAACTAACGTTGAAAACCGTGATGTTGTACTTTACGGTTTCGGTCGTATTGGTCGTATCCTTGCACGTTTGATGATCAGCCAATCTGGTTTAGGCCGTGGTCTTAACCTTAAAGCAATCGTTGTTCGTAAATCATCTGACGGTGACTTAGAAAAACGTGCGTCTTTGTTACGTCGTGACTCTATTCATGGTCCATTCGCAGGTACGATTTCTGTTGATGAAGAAAACGAAGCAATCATTGCTAACGGTAACTTCATCAAAGTGATCTATGCGTCTAACCCATCTGAAGTTGATTACACTGCTTACGGTATTAACAATGCACTTGTAATCGATAACACAGGTAAATGGCGTGATTCTGAAGGTCTTGCACAGCACCTTAA
Source organism: Acinetobacter sp. YH01024 (assembly GCF_013420195.1). NCBI lineage: Bacteria > Pseudomonadati > Pseudomonadota > Gammaproteobacteria > Moraxellales > Moraxellaceae > Acinetobacter > Acinetobacter sp. YH01024. The sequence goes on along the minus strand of NZ_VOYQ01000023.1, from coordinate 16,644 downwards.
ATGCGCTGGCGCTGCACGTGTAATTCTAACTGCACCTGGTAAAGGTGACATGAAGAACGTTGTATACGGTGTGAACCAAGCTGACATCCTTGATGAAGATACAATCATCTCTGCTGCAAGCTGTACAACAAACGCGATCACACCAACACTTAAAGTGTTAAATGACAAGTACACAGTGATCAATGGTCACGTTGAAACAGTTCACTCGTTCACAAACGACCAAAACTTAATCGACAACTACCATAAAGCTGACCGTCGTGGCCGTGCTGCAACATTGAACATGGTTATTACTGAAACAGGTGCTGCTAAAGCAGTTGCTAAAGCGCTTCCTGCTCTTCAAGGTAAATTGACTGGTAACTCAGTACGTGTACCTACTCCAAACGTATCTCTTGCAATTTTGAACCTTACTTTGGGTCAAGATGTTGACCGTGAAGAAGTGAATGAATACATTCGCCAAATTTCAATCAACTCTAACCTTCAAGGTCAAATCGGTTATACAAACTCAACTGAAGTTGTATCGTCTGACTTTATCGGTTCACGTACTGCTGGTGTGTTTGACGCTCAAGCGACAATCGCTTCTGGTAACCGTTTAACTGCTTATGTTTGGTACGATAATGAAGTGGGTTATAGCTGCCAAGTATTGCGTATTGCTGAGCAAATGGGCGGCGTAAGCTATCCAAAAGTTCCTGCTGAAACTAATGCTTAATTAGTACACGCTGTAAAAAAGGGCCTCATTTGAGGCTCTTTTTTTATCTAAAGAGCAGGGGTAAAACTTAAGGCATAGACGACGAATGGATTGATCAAAAGCATCAAAGTTCTTGTTTTTTCTGCCACTGTTAGATGAGTGTGAGTCATTTATAATGAAAAGCTGACTAAAATTTTCAAGTTTTAAGTTGATGAAATTATTAAAGAATTAAATACAAAAAATTGCAAACTGGTTTGTATAATGTGTTCAAAATGAGACTGTAAAAAATAAAAAGCAAAAGGAATTTAGTTTGCAAGCAAAGCACATGCTCAGTGGATTGGCATTTATTGTGTTTGCTGCGCTCTGTGGTGTACTTATCGCCATTTGGGTGTTTAAGCACTTTAATATTTATATCCCGCTAGAAAATCAGAACGTCAATATTGACCTGCAAGAGCCGTTACAAGCCGAAGTCAAAATTCATGATGCCTTGGATGTGGACGTGACAGGGAGGGTGAATGCTGAAATTCCGATACATGAAAATTTAAATATTCCCTTAACTCAAACGCTGACGCCACGGGTGTATTTTGATAATCAAGTCCCGATTAAGACCACGATTCCAGTGCGTGAAACTTTGAAAGTGAATCAAAACCTACCTGTGAATACCAAAGTGAAAGTTAAAGTCATGGGGCAGGATGTGACTTTGCCGCTCAAAGGTGATATCCCGATATAATTGGATATTCCAGTAAATATGAATGTGCCTTTGGAGCAAAAAGTACATTTAAAATTTGATGCGCCAGTCAAAACCGTACTGAAAGAAAACCTACATATTCCACTGAATGCAAATTTAAAAACCAACATTCCTATTGAAGGTAATTTGAATGTTCCAATTAAAACGGCATTGAAAGCGACAGTGGACGTACAAAATACGTTGCCGGTTCAAATTAAAAAGGGTGAATTGGTAATTCCACTAAAAACAATGCGACTCAACAGAGAGCATGCCAAAACTGAAGCGAAAGCTCAGGAGTAAGCCATGTGGATATTTCAATCGGCGAAGCGCATCATTTTGAGTTTTATTGCAGTTGCGTTATTGGTTGCCGTACTATTTTGGTTGTATTTAAATATTTATGCGTCGATGCAAGTACGTGCAAAAAATGCTGATATTCAATTGTCGCATTCACTACCCACCAAAATTTCCGTTGGTAATTATTTGCAAACGCAGTCTATTGGGACGTTGGATACACAGATTGCTTTGGATCGGAAGCTGCAACTCCCCTTAAAGGGAAAATATCTGGCAGATTTGCAGTTTAGTGTAGAGGTTCCGATCTTTGTGGATATTGATTATTCCACCAATATTCAAATTAACCAGACGATGCCGCTTGAGGCGACCACGGATTTGGTGATTAAAAATAAACTCGTGCCGAAATTTCCTTTAAAAATGGACATTCCTGTCAAGTTAGATATGCCTTTTCATTTGAAAAGAACCTATAACATTCCTATTCGAATTAATTTTAATGGCCCTGTGTATTTTGAGTTTAATGAAAAAGTTGATTTACATGTGGTACATCAGTTTGCACCACAACTAAAACTCAATGACCCGATGACCATGCGAAAAATCGCAACCTTTAATGCCACGATGTATAACGCAGAGCGTAATACCAAGGCAAATTTAGATATGAACATGGATTTACCGATAAAAAATGTACATCCCTAAGTGAAATTCAAATCAAAAAGCCCGAATCAATTCGGGCTTTTTTGATGGTTCGATCTTATTTTAAAGCAGCTTCAACAGCACTGCGTAGAGTAGTGGTTGAGTGACCGAGCAACTGTTCCAAGTCCTTACGATCACTTTGCATTGCACCGTCAATGCTATTGATATCAGCATCGACGATCACATCTACAAGACCAGCAGGTAATCCAGCTTGTAATAGACCTTGTGTATAGTCGTCTGCTGTTAGATTTTGATAGTGAACCTTTTGACCTGAAACTTGCTGTAGGGTTTCAGCAAGCTGTGCCAAGTTGAAACTGTCTGAGCTTGCAAGTTCATAGGTTTTATTCTCATGACCAGCGCTTGTAAGCACTTTTGCAGCAGCTTCGGCATAGTCAGCACGGGATGCTGCATTAATTTTTCCATCCTTTGCTGCACCAAATAAGGTACCTGTTTCCACCACATGCCCTACAGCAGCAAGATAGTTTTCGACATACCAGTTATTTCGTAAGAAGGTATAGGTTAAACCACTAGCTTGAATCAGACTTTCTGTTTCACGATGTTCTTGAGATAAACCCAATGGTGACGTATCTGCACGTAACAGGCTGGTATAAGCAAGATATGGAACTTTCGCTTCTACTGCAGCATCAATTACGGCTTTGTGTTGTGGAGTACGACGACCAATTTCATTGGCAGAAATAAGTAATAATTTATCGACACCTTGTAGTGCAGGAACAAGTGTATCTGGTTGGTCATAGTCAAAATGACGCAGTTCGATGCCTTGAGCTTGTAGGGATGCTGCTTTTTCTGGCGAGCGAACTAAAGCGATGATGTTTTCGGCTGCGGTTTCTTTCAATAAAAATTTAAGGACCAATTGGCCTAGTTGACCTGTTGCACCTGTAATTGCGATTTTCATATTTAAACCCTCTGATTGTTGAATAAATGATCTTGATGGTTGAATCTTAATCTGTTAACTTACTAAATGTAAGTACGTACCAAAAAGTAAGTTAGTGACTTTGAGGAAAGATTTAATGAACACATACGCTACAAGTAAATTATTAGGTCAAGTTTTATCCACTGATTGTCCATCTCGAGAAATATTGGAACATCTCACCAATAAATGGTCAGTATTAGTTTTACGTTGTTTGACTGAAGGGGTACACCGTTTTAGTGAACTTAAGCAACGTATCGAAGGGGTGAGCGAAAAGATGCTGGCTCAAACGCTGAAAATGCTCGAGCAAGATGGTTTTATCTTACGGACAGTCTATCCAGTTGTGCCACCCAAAGTTGAATATCAACTGACTTTAATGGGCTCGCAGGCTGCAGAAAAGTTAATGCATCTGATTGGTTGGGTTGAACGAACCTTGCCTGAAATTATTGAAGCCAAGGAAAATGCACGTAAATAGCTTTCAGAAATGGGGAGTGAAATTCGTTTGCCATTTATCAAAGGTATTTTGATGATGAGCTAAAGATTTTCGAGCGAGGTGCGGATTTTCCTAAAAAATTTGCATCAGCACCAAGATGAATGAAATTTATAGTATTGCTGAATAATATTGTTCGAGAAATTCTTTAAAATATGGCAGAATAAGCGGTTTTAAAGTTTTTAGAGGATTGGCAAACATGCGCTTTGTTGATGAAGCAGTCATTACCGTAGAGGCTGGCGACGGTGGCAATGGCGTAGCCAGTTTTCGCCGTGAAAAATTCGTACCATTTGGTGGTCCAGATGGTGGTGATGGTGGTCGTGGCGGTAACGTATACGTTCAAGCCGACAACGACACAAGTACCCTAGTAGATTATCGTTATACACGTAAATTCCGTGCAGAACGTGCTAAAAATGGTCGTGGAGCGAACTGCTCAGGCCGTGGCGGTGAAGATACCGTATTGCTTGTTCCAGTGGGCACAACAATTGTAGATACAGAATCTGGCGATATCATCGGCGACTTAGTGGCTGACGGTCAGCGTGTGTTAGTGGCAGCAGGTGGTGAAGGTGGTTTGGGTAATACTCACTTCAAATCTTCAACCAACCGTTCTCCACGTAAATGTACACACGGCTCAAAAGGCGAATTTCGTGAAATTCGTCTTGAATTAAAAGTACTCGCAGACGTTGGTTTGTTGGGTATGCCAAATGCGGGTAAATCAACCTTTATCCGTGCAGTTTCAGCAGCAAAACCAAAAGTTGCAGATTATCCATTTACCACTATGGTGCCAAATCTAGGTGTGGTTGATGCCGATAGTCACCGTTCATTTGTAATGGCGGATATTCCGGGTCTAATCGAAGGGGCTGCAGAAGGTGCAGGTCTAGGTATTCGATTCCTGAAACACTTGGCTCGTACACGTATTTTATTACACATTGTAGATGTTCAACCGATTGATGGTTCTGACCCTGCGTACAATGCAAAAGCAATTTTGGAAGAGTTGAAAAAATTCTCCCCAACACTTTCAAAATTACCTGTTGTGTTGGTACTCAATAAAGTAGACCAATTGGCGGCTGAAACGCGTGATGAATGGTGTGATCACATTCTCGAAGAGTTGCAGTGGAAAGGCCCTGTATTCAAAACTTCAGGTTTAACGTTTGAAGGTACTAAAGACGTTGTGTACTACCTGATGGATCAAATTGAAGAACAACGCGAACGCGAAACTGAAGATCCTGAATATGCAGCAGAAGTTAAAGCGTTCCGTGATCAGCTTGAAGCTGAAACACGTGAGCAAACGCTTGCTGCGAAAGAAGCATATCGTGAAATGCGTCGTCAACAACGTCTGGCAGGTCAAGGTGAAGACTTTGATGATGAATTTGAAGACGGTGATGATGAGGCAGAATCGTACTACGTACGTTAATTGCTGAATAAGTGTCAAAGCAAACAAGTCTGAGGACAAGATGATAGAAGTGGTAGATGGGCAACGTCAGCTCAAGGGTTGTAAACGTATCGTTGTTAAAATCGGATCATCACTACTCACAGCAAACGGAAAAGGGTTAGATCTGGATGCAATCTCGCATTGGGCGGGACAAATTGCAGAACTACACAATGCAGGACACGAGATCATTCTTGTGTCTTCCGGTGCTGTGGCTGAAGGGATGGTTCGTATGAATTTGGACAACCGACCCACAGATCTACCCAGTCTACAGGCTTGTGCTGCCATTGGTCAGATGGGCTTAATTCATACTTGGTCTAGCGTATTAGAACAACGTTCGATTCGCACAGCACAAGTTTTGTTAACACATGATGACTTGGCAGACCGTCGTCGCTATTTGAACTCATGTGATGCCTTGCAGCATTTGATCGATTGGCGTGTGATTCCTGTGATCAATGAAAATGACACAGTGTCGACTGATGAAATCCGCTTTGGCGATAACGATACTTTAGCTGCGATGGTGGCTGGGCAAGTTCATGCAGACCTCTTGGTTATTCTAACTGACCAAGAAGGCATGTTTGACTCTGACCCTCGTTCCAATCCAGACGCAAAACTGTTCCATACAGTACGTGCAATGGATGAATCATTATTCGATATGGCTGGCGGCGGCGGTAAATTCGGTCGTGGTGGTATGTTGACCAAAGTTCGTGCGGCACGTTTGGCAGCCAAGTCAGGTTGCCCAACAGTCATTGCGAGCGGCGATAGCGACAATGTGCTTTCACGTGTGATGGCCGGTGAATTACTCGGTACCTTATTCATTACGGATAATGACCGTGTCACAGCCCATCAACAATGGTTAGCTGCACATTTACAAACAGCTGGTCGTTTAGTGATTGATGATGGTGCAGTCAAAGCCATTCGTGATAATCACCGCAGTTTATTACCTGTAGGCGTGAAAGCGGTTGAAGGGCATTTTGAACGTGGTGATGTGGTGGAATGTGTCGATACACAAGGTCATCGTGTTGCCGTCGGTCGTGTAAACTTCAGTTCACGCTCGGCAGAAATCGTTAAAGGTTTGGCCTCAGATAAAGTTCATCAAGTTTTAGGGGAAGCCCGATCACTTGAAATGATCCATCGCAATCATATGTCGATTTACTAAATTGAAAGATCAAAATCCTGCTTCCGAGCGGGATTTTTTATGGCATGCCATTTGAATATAACGATAAAAATAGTAATAAGACGAGAAGAATATGAGCGAAATTCAATATTTAAACATTCAAGATCTAAAAGATGAGCAGGCTCAACTGTGCGAATTATTGGCACAATGTGTGCAAGATGGTGCATCACTGGGTTTTTTAGCTAAAGAATCTAAGTCGCACTATGATGAATATTTGTCTGCTGTGACAAAGGATATTCAAAAGCATAAAACCTTTTTGTGGGCGGCGCTACAAAGCGGTGAAATTGTGGGCACAGTACAATTGGTTCGTGCCACCAAAGCCAATGCACTGCATCGTGCTGAGATTGAAAAACTTATGGTGCATCCAAAGGTACGTCAGCAAGGCATTGCTCACCAACTATTAACACTTGCAGAAGATAAAGCAAAACACTTGAACTTGAAATTACTTGTACTTGATACGCGTACAGGCGATTTCGCTGAAAGGCTGTATGAAAAATTTAACTATATAAAAGCTGGGATCATTCCGCAATTTGTATTGAGCCATACGGGTACAATAGATTCAACGACATTATTTTATAAATTATTGGCTTAAGTTAAAGTTGATGAAATTTTTAGACTAAAACTCCTGCACAGATGCAGGAGTTTTTCATTAAAGGTTCTTTTGATTAACCCGTTTAGAGAGCTCTTCCGCACTTTCAACTCGTTCAGAATAGCGATCTGTGAGGTAGGCAGATTGACCACGTGTGAGTAGGGTAAATTTATATAATTCCTCCATCACATCGACAATGCGAGTGTAATAGGAGGAAGGTTTCATGCGATCATTTTCATCAAACTCTAAAAATGCTTTTGCAACGGAAGATTGATTTGGAATCGTGATCATCCGCATCCAACGCCCAAGGATGCGCATTTGGTTAACAGCATTAAAAGATTGCGAACCACCACTGACTTGCATTAACGCCAGCGTTTTACCTTGAGTAGCACGAATGGCACCTGACGCTAAAGGAATCCAATCAATTTGTGCTTTCAATATAGAGCTCATCGCACCATGTCGTTCTGGCGAACACCAAACCATGCCTTCTGACCATGTAAGCAATTCATGTAATTCCTGAACTTTGGGATGTGAAGTTTCAGCATCTTCAGGCAGAGGAAGACCTTTAGGATGAAAGATTTTGACTTCTGCACCAAAATGTTCAAGGATTCGACCCGCCTCCAATACCGTTAGGCGGCTAAATGAGCGTTCACGGTTAGAGCCATATAGCAGCAGAATGCGTGGCGGATGTTCAAGTGCTTTAGCTTGAACTTGTTCAAAACGCGGTGTTTCAAGTAGATCTAGTTGAATATTGGGGAGCTTCATTTTAGTTCTCTTTATACCATTTTCGTTTTAACCATAGCGATACACTCACTAATGCAATTAGCACAGGGACTTCAACCAATGGGCCAATAATCGTGGTAAATGCAATCGGAGATGCAATACCAAAGGTGGCGATGGCAACAGCGAGGGCAAGTTCAAAATTATTACCCGCTGCGGTAAAGGATATGGCAGTGGTTTTGGCGTAATTATTACCCATCCATTTGCTCATCAAAAAGCTAATGAAAAACATCACCACAAAGTAGATCGTGAGGGGAATGCCAATACGCAGTACATCCATTGGAAGGCTCAAGACATCTGCACCTTTGAGGCTAAACATCACCACAATGGTAAAGAGTAATGCCATTAAACTGATGGGGCTGATTTTGGGTATAAATTGATTTTTATACCAATCCAGACCTTTTTGTTTTACCAATATGGCACGCGTCAGGAAACCGAGCAGGAAGGGAATACCTAAATACACCAATACTGCATGTGTGATGGTCCAAAAGCTGACTTGGATCACTTGTGCTTCTATACCAAAATAAGGCGGTAAAAAACTCAAAAAGAACCATGCGTAGGTACTAAAAAATGCAATTTGGAAAATACTGTTAAAGGCCACTAAAGCCGCGACGTATTGGTTATCCCCACAAGCGAGATCATTCCAGACCAGAACCATCGCAATGCAACGTGCTAAACCAATCAGAATCAAACCGGTCATGTATTCAGGGTAGTGTTGTAAAAACACGATCGCCAAAATAAACATCAGGCAAGGTGCGATTAACCAGTTTTGAAGTAGTGAAAGGTATAAGGTACGTTTATCTTTAAACACTTCAGGCAGGGCTTTGTAATCCACTTTAGCCAAAGGTGGATACATCATCAGGATTATACCAATGGCAATCGCAATATTGACATCACCGATATTGAGTTGATTTAAAGCCCTTGAAGCACTTGGAACATACACGCCAATCGCAATGCCTAGCCCCATTGCTATAAAAATCCATAGCGTTAAATTGCGGTCTAGAAATGACAGTTTTGCAGCAGCCATTATTGGATCTCTGAAATTTTTTGGATTTCTTGGTTAAGCTCTTCACGACTTAATTGCTTAAAATCGAGTGCAAATAAAGCATCTAAACGGCGGTTAATATGCGCCACGGTATCAAAAAATGCTGCAAGTTTTATGTCATCTGCAAGCTCTAAATGGGAAGGATCTTCTAAGCCCCAGTGGGCTTTGATGGCAGAGCCTAAGTAAATTGGGCAAGCTTCTTGAGCGGCAGAACCACAGACGGTAATTACCGCATCAGGCTGGTATTGTTTACATGCTGCGATGGATTTACTCGACAAACCCTCAGTCGGTAGATTGAGGTTGCGTAAGGTTTTTAAGGTAAACGGGTGGACTTGTCCTGAAGGTTTACTGCCTGCACTATAGGCACGGAAACCTTCAGGGGCACGCTGGTTAAAAAGTACTTCGGATAAAATGCTGCGGCAGCTATTGCCAGTACATAGAAATAAAAAATTCATAGCGTTTCACACAGTGTTGTCGTGTTTTTTGGGGAATTTAAATCGAGGTCTTTAAATCGTTCTTGGTGACGCATGACATCAAGTATTTGTGTACACCAAGTAGGCAGTGCAGGGTGAATGGAGTAATAGACCCATTGACCTTTACGTTGATCACTCAGCACACCTGATGAACGCAGTAATGCCAAATGACGTGAAATTTTGGGTTGGCTTAATTCAAGGGACTCAGTGAGTTCGCAGACGCAGAGTTCACCTTTACATGCCAACAGCATGATGATGTTCAGACGAGTCTCATCTGCAAGTAATTTGAAAAATTCAGTCTGTTCCATGCTTATCTGTACATATGGATTTGCACATATCTTTACATGTGAATATATGGATGTCCATATGTATTATTCAATAAAAATCCCACACTCGGTGGGATTTTTATATTTAGACTAGTTTAAAAGTCGAATGAAGTTTGTAAGAAGAAGGTACGTGGCTGACCAATATATTTACCACCTGTTGCATCTGATGAACGGGTGAAATACTGTTTATCAAAGACGTTCTTAATACCAGCAGCAACTTTAACTCCTTGTAACGAACCGCCAAAGTCATAGCCTGTACGCACAGCGAAAGTTGAATAGCCTGGAATATCGCCTAGTTTACCATTTGCCGTTTCTTCTGTTTGGTAGATGCCAGAATCTTGGTTACCTGGAGCACGTTGCTTAGATTGTGCGTACATGTCAGCATTGATGGACCAAGCATCATATTTATAGCCTAAGCCAAAGTTTGCGACATTTTGTGAATAGAAGGGCAAATCTTTACCTTTAAAGTTACCTGCTTCAGCAACCGCTTTTGTATAGGTGTAATTACCATAGGCTTTCAAGCCTTCGAGACTGTCAGCTAAATGTCCAAAGTCATAGCTAAAACCGGTTTCGATCCCTTTATGACTTGTAGCACCAAGATCAGTCCATATGCCATTGTTTGCAGCATCGCGTTCTAAAATCAGTTCTTTGTCAAAATCTAGATAAAACGCAGTCAATTCAGCGCTCAAACCATTGCCTAAATATTTGGTACCAATTTCAAAGTTATTAGACTTTTCAGGATGTAAGCCATCTAAGGTGGTGACCGCTGTAGTGCCTTGTGTTGTTGCTAACTGGTTATATTGCTGTGGACCAAAAGAGACACCGGCATTGGCAAAGAAATTCCAATGGTCTGTTGCTTTATACAGGACAGCTAAACTTGGCAAAAATTCATCTGATTGGATCGATGGATGAACAGTATTTTGTAATACGCCATTTTTATAGGCACTAAAACTGTTTTGCGTATCAATCGATTCAAAACGAACGCCGGGTGTAATATTCCATTTACCCAATTCAATACGGTTATCGATATAAGCAGCGTGTGCTTTGGTGCCACCCTCACTACGGGTACGTGCTATAAACTGACCAGGTTCTGCATCTGCTGCGTATTCAGTACGGCCTGCGAACTCGGTGCTCTCTTCGTCCATATAACGGTAACCGACAGTCACTTCATTCAGCGTACTTCCTAAGCTATAGCTACGTGAATAACGTGGCTCAATGGCAAAGACTTTATAATCACGTGGTGAGGTATCTAAGCGATGATTGCCATTGGCTAAAGTAGATTCAAGGTTGCTGGTACGGAATGAATCGATGTAATAACTTAAAAGTTCAAAGTTGTTCGTGTCGTCTTTATGTGTATAACGTAGGGATACATCTGAACGACGGCCAGTGAAAAAGTCACGATAATGCGACGTTTGATATGGATTTACTTCGAATTCAGCAGCGCTTAAACCTTCAGGCATTTCACCTGTACCATCGTAGTGATGGAAATTTAATGCGATTTTATCCTGATCAGTGATGTCATAAGCGGTTTTTAACATGACATCATCAATGTCATTTTTATTGTTCGCTTCACGATAACCGTTGCCTTTAGTGCCTGAATAAAGTAAGGCAAGACCTAAACCATTATCTAATGTTCCACCAACAAACAGACTAGGACCTAATTTTACCTGATCTGTACCTGTTGCATATTCAGAGTTTAATGCCACGGTACCTTTAAAGTCTTCAGGAATGCTACGTGTGGCAAAGTTGATAATACCGCCGACATTTTGTGGCCCAAAACGGACAGAACCTGCACCACGGACTACATCAACAGATTCTATATTTCCTAAAGAGACAGGCGCCATCGAAAGCTGTGGTTGGCCATACGGTGCAAATGACATTGGTATGCCATCGATCAACACAGTTGAACGTGGAGAGAGGCGAGAAGTTAATCCTCGAACGCCAATATTTAATGAAACATCGCTACCGCCAGTACCATTATTTTCTTGAACCTGAACACCAGAAACTTGGCGTAACGCATTTTTTAGAGATGTTGCTGCGCTTTCGTTTAAGCGTTTACGGTCAATAATGGTCCGCGCACCGGCATGCTTTTGCACCTTTTTTTCATTGGCGTTTTCCAGCCAGTTCCCTTGAGTTTCAATGGTGATGGTCGGTAAAACATCAGCTTGCGCGGTATCTGTATTTTCAGCAGCAGAAGCCATAGTGGCAACCATGCTTATACCTACGGCAATACTTAGCGGTAATAACGGGAAGTTTTGAAGCTTTAGAGATTTTTTGCTTGAACTATACATAAAAGTGTGAGCAATGGAGAGAGAGCGCGTATCATAATCTTGAGTGCGATAAATTTAAATAAGGATGATTATCATTTGAAACTATGAATTTGATTAAGCCAATAGACTTTTTAATTTAAATAAAGAATAGATGGAATTTATAGTCAAAAAAACCGCGCTAAAGCACGGTTTCTTAAAATGAATTTAATTATTTAAACTGGATAGAGCCATTTGCACTGACCGTGATTTTAGATTCACCACCTGCCATTTCTTGTTCAGGAATAGCATCGGCACTTGCAGCTTTCATCATCGCCATACGCGGTACTGGCTGACCACCATAATTGCTGGTATTTAAATTAATATTAACCAAGTTGTAGCCTGATTTATTCCATGCCTGAGCGAGCGCTTGGGCACGTTGTTGAAAGTTTTTGGATACTTCAACCATCAGTTCATTTTCAACTTTTTTACGCTGTGCATCTGACACACTAAAGCTGATGGATTGAGTTTGGAAATTTTGTTGTAACTCGCTCACCAATTGGCTAGCAGTTTTAAAGTCAGTACTTTCTAAACGAACTTCAGCACGACCACGCCATTCTTTCAATTTACGACTGTCATTGTCATAAATCGGGTAGGTGCTTTGAGATCCCGTTTCGATTTTTACCGCAGGGTATTTACGGGCTGTGTTCACCGCTTGGGTCATTAATTGGTTGATTTGGGTAGCAAGTTCAGCCGGCTGTTTATTTGATTTTTCAATATATAAAACGGCATACATTTGGTCGTTCGACACTTGGCGAGTAGCATCCGCTTGAATGTTCACGATGTTGTAATTGAGTGGGTCAGCTGCTTGAGTTGCTGCTGCCAAACCTAAACCTGATGCTAATAAAACAGTAGATAAGATAATTTTACGCATTGTTATGACCTATTCTTCTTTCAGAATGACTAATTTAGCTTATGCTGTTATCTTAAAAGGGGATTGTGATGGATTAAAGGAAAATCTGTGGTGGGATTGTAAATCTTTCAAGAAAAATAAATGTAGTGCTTGATGAATATTTATTTAAATAATCAGTACTTAGTTGTTTAAATAATTGATGATTACAATAATCATTCATAAGTTGTAAAAAAGCATAAAATAAAAAGGTTTTCTTTGTTTTGTCACACTGTAAGATGATAATTCAAGATATCCATGGAATAGATCTGTTTTTTCTCTAAATTATCTTTTTATTTGATCATAAAAGTGATTTATTTTCTTGAAAAAGTCTGTATCATCCGCCTCCTAGTTAGCCCATACTCAAAGAGCTTTTAAAGCTAACTAGAAACTCATAAAGCACCGAGTCAAAGGACCGCAAGTCACCCGACTTATTTCTTTCAACCCATATCAGAGATGGTAATTCGATATGAGCGTTTCTTCTGTAAACCCTGCCACTAATTCTACTAACGAATACTATTTGACTCGCCAAAGCCAGATGGAATCCAATGTTCGTAGCTATCCGCGTAAACTTCCACTTGCGATAGCAAAAGCTTTAGGTTGTTGGGTTACTGATGTTGAAGGTACAGAGTACCTCGATTGTTTAGCTGGGGCAGGAACATTGGCATTAGGCCATAATCATCCTGCGGTAATTCAAAGTATCCAAGACACACTTGCAAGTGGCCTCCCATTGCATACTTTGGATTTAACAACGCCTTTAAAAGATGCTTTTACTGAAGCACTACTTGAGCAATTACCTGGTGGTAAAGAAGAGTATTGTCTACAGTTCTGTGGCCCATCTGGTGCAGATGGTACAGAAGCAGCAATTAAATTAGCAAAAACTTACACTGGTCGTAGTTCAGTAATCAGCTTCTCAGGTGGTTACCATGGTATGACTCACGGTTCTTTAGCAATGACAGGTAACTTGTCTGCTAAAAATGCTGTAAACGGCTTAATGCCGGGTGTTCAATTTATGCCGTATCCGCATGAATACCGTTGCCCATTAGGCATTGGTGGTGAAGCGGGTGTTGATGCATTAACGTATTATTTCGAAAACTTCATTGAAGACGTAGAAAGCGGTGTAACTAAACCTGCAGCTGTAATCTTGGAAGCAATCCAAGGTGAAGGCGGTGTAGTGACTGCACCTGTAAAATGGTTAAAGAAAATCCGCGAAGTGACTGAAAAGCACAACATCGTGTTGATTCTTGATGAAGTACAAGCGGGCTTTGCACGTTCAGGTAAAATGTTTGCCTTTGAACATGCAGGTATTGAGCCAGACGTCATTGTAATGTCTAAAGCGGTAGGTGGTAGCTTACCACTTGCAGTATTAGGTATTAAACGTAAGTTTGACGCATGGCAACCAGCGGGTCACACGGGTACATTCCGTGGTAACCAACTTGCTATGGGTACTGGTCTTGCAACTATCAAAACCATCAAAGAACAAAACTTGGCTCAAAACGCACAAGAGCGTGGCGACTTCTTACAAGCTGAAATTAAAAAATTAGCGGTAGAATTCCCATGTATCGGTAACGTACGTGGCCGTGGTTTGATGATTGGTGTTGAAATTGTTGATGAACGTCAAAAAGCAGATCACATGGGTTCTTTACCAGGTGATTCTCAATTGGCAGCAGCAATTCAAGCAGCATGTTTCAACAACAAATTGTTGTTAGAAAAAGGTGGTCGTAACGGTACAGTCATTCGTTTACTTTGCCCATTGATCATCAACCAAGCTGAATGTATTGAGGTGATCGTTCGCTTCAAGAAAGCACTTGCTGAAGCACTTGTTGCAACTCGAGGCGCGTAATAATGGTTGATTTTGCAGAACATCGTAAAGCGTTATTCTGCAATGATGCACAATCCATTGCTGACTACCAGTCAGCAATGGGCGAAGCGGTAAAAGCCGTTTCTGCATGGTTGCAAAATGACAAAATGTACACAGGCGGTAGCATTAAAGAGCTTCGCTCCGCTATTGCATTTAATCCTTCTAAAGAAGGTTTAGGTGTACAAAAATCACTAGACCGTATGGTTGAGCTTTTCTTAAATAAAAGCTTAAAGGTGCATCATCCGCATTCTCTAGCGCATTTACACTGCCCAACAATGGTCACTAGCCAAATTGCGGAAGTGCTGATTAACGCAACAAACCAATCGATGGACTCATGGGATCAAAGCCCTGCAGGTTCATTGATGGAAGTTCAATTGATTGATTGGCTTCGCCAAAAAGTGGGCTACGGTGCAGGTCAAGCAGGTGTATTCACCTCTGGCGGTACACAGTCTAACTTGATGGGTGTGTTACTTGCGCGTGATGCGTGTATCGCGAAAAACTGGAAAGACGAAAACGGCAATCCGTGGTCTGTTCAGCGTGATGGCGTGCCAAGCGACGCTATGCGTAATGTCAAAGTCATCTGTTCTGAAAACGCACACTTCTCTGTGCAAAAGAACATGGCGATGATGGGCATGGGCTTCCAATCTGTGGTGACTGTTCCTGTGAACGACAACGCACAGATGGATGTAGACGCACTTGAGAAAACCATGGCTCACCTTCAAGCGGAAGGTAAGATCGTGGCATGTGTGGTTGCAACTGCGGGTACTACCGATGCAGGCGCAATTGATCCATTGAAAGAAGTGCGTGCAATCACCAACAAATATGGCGCGTGGATGCATATCGACGCAGCATGGGGCGGTGCACTGATTCTTTCAAATGACTATCGTTCAATGTTAGATGGTATTGAACTGTCTGACTCGGTAACGCTTGATTTCCATAAGCATTACTTCCAAACGATTTCATGTGGCGCATTTTTGCTTAAAGATGAATCGAACTATCGTTTCATGCATTATGAAGCTGAGTATTTAAACTCTGCTTATGATGAAGAGCATGGCGTTCCTAACTTAGTATCTAAGTCACTGCAAACCACTCGCCGTTTTGACGCGTTGAAATTGTGGATGACGGTTGAAGCGTTAGGTGAAGAGCTTTATGGTTCGATGATCGATCATGGTGTAGGTCTTACACGTGATGTTGCAGATTATATCAATGCAACTGACGGTCTAGAAATGCTGGTTGATCCGCAATTTGCATCGGTATTGTTCCGTGTGATCCCTGAAGGTTACCCAGCTGAATTGTTAGATACATTGAACCAAAACGTAGCAGATGAATTATTTGCACGTGGTGAAGCGAATATTGGTGTAACTAAAGTAGGTCAAGTTCAATCATTGAAAATGACCACTTTAAGCCCAGTAGCGACTTTAGACAACGTGAAGAACTTGCTTGCTCTGGTGCTTGCAGAAGCGGATCGTATCAAAGGCCCAATCGCTGACGGTACATATACACCTGCAATTGACTAATTGTCGTTTTGCTGTTGTAGAAAGAGGAGCTCATTTGAGCTCCTTCTTTTTTTAAAAAGACAATTAATGATTTTACAGCCACAATTTTTCATTGAGAGATGATAGTTTACTGTGTAGGCAGATTGTTACTTTGAGGGATCAAAGTAACTAAAATCCTTCTCAGGGAAAAGGTACATCCATGTGACCATTACCTTATAGTGACATCCCTGTCGCCAGTCGCGATAGTCATTGATGTTTATCATTTGATGAATGTGATACCACAATATTTATAACCAATATAAGGCTTGTAAAGGAGTTTCCCTCTCCTTGTAGGCCATAGGTATCTACACATTTTTTATAAATTGAATGCGATCTGAGCAATCGCATTCAGCTCATCAGACGAATACTCTGACAACAACTGAAGAGTGTTCAATAGTATTGAAAGCCCTGCCAGTATGGCAG
>NZ_VOYQ01000022.1:0-61643 GCF_013420195.1 Acinetobacter sp. YH01024 | reverse complement strand
GTTAAAATGCTGTGCTGCTTTTCGCACAGACATTTCATCTCGAATCATAATTTCTATGACTTTGTCTTTAAAATCTTTTGAATATCCCATATCTCTATTGTTCTATAGTTTTTAGGATTTGGCTATACCACTCAGCGCTAGATGACGAATATCAATATCACAGCCATTTGACCCATTTACCCCACCACAGCCGAGTTGCAAACTTTTGACATTGACGTTCAGATCCATGACGGCATCTAAACTGAGTTTGTAGAAACCAATATTTTCATCGACCATTTGTTGGTTGACTAAAACAGGATCGGTATAGGACATATTCATCAATGCAGCACCATTGATGGCAGATAATTCTTCATCGGCTAATCCCACCAAGCCTTCTGCTGCAAAAACAACGTCAGAAACACATAAGGTCAATGCCATTGCGACTATTGTTTTTTTCACGATTATTTAATCCTTTTTAATATTCGTCACTCATCCCGAGTGAAATTTATGAGAAGATTAAATCAATAGCGTTGGCGTAAATGAATAGCAATTTGGACACACATCACAACTATATTATACAAAATGCCAATTTCCACGAATTTTAGGCCAATAAAAACCCCAGTAACATTTCCATCACTAGGGTTTTCAAAGATTTATAAATGATAGTTCAAACGATTTATTTACAAATTAATTAACTTTATTTAACAACAGCCCCAGATATTCACCAAACCAAATGGCAGTTTCTAAATCACCCGCAGGTGGCGTGACTTCAACAGGCGCATTATCCGATTGTGTCATTAAACCTAAAAAGCTCGACATCCGATTTAAATCTGTTGTGCTTCGTCCAGTTGGCATCAATGGAAGACCGCTCCACAACATGCCGTGCTGCATGGCGAATAAATTGATTTGCTGCAATACTGCCAATTTATCTCCACTTAAGCCGCCACCATTGGTAAAACCAGCGGCTAACTTGCCTTGCCATGTCCGTGCTAACCAGCGTTTAGATGATTGCTCCATGAATAATTTCATTGCCGCACTCATACTGCCCATATAGGTTGGGCATCCAAAAACGATGGCATCTGCACTGTCCAATTCATCCCAATCCACATGCTCTACATTCATGAGATGGACTTTTACACCGGCTTTTTCTGCACCTTGTACAATGAAATTCGCCACTTTGGCAGTGTGCCCATAGGGACTGTGGTAAACAACAGCAAGAGATTTAGCAGTCAAAGACATAACATTTAAAAGTCGATAGATTCAGTCAAGTTTAGCATTTTCAAAGCATAAAGACGAATGTTGCCATACGTCCTGTTTTCGCTTCTCGGCGATAAGAAAAATATTCTTCAGCTTGCAAAAAGGTACATTGGTCGCCACCGGTTACAGCTTTAACCCCATGTAATGCAAGAATATAACGCGCTATCGCATAAAGATCAGCATAATATTTGCCTTCCTTTACACCAGCTTTAAATGCACTTTCAAGTTCTGGGTATTTGGAACAAAAGGCAGCTTTGACTTCTGCGCCAATTTCAAAACTCTCTTGGCAAATGGCTGCCCCCAACCAAGCCCATGTTGGCTGAGTGTGCATGGCTGCAATGGTGTTTTCCACAATACCATTTGCCAAGCCCTTCCAACCTGCATGCAGATTGGCAACTTCAGTCCCGTCAGCATTACCCAAAACCACGGGTAAGCAATCTGCGGTCATCATCATCAGGGCATGGTGTTTAGACTGCGTGACCATACCATCGCCTTCGGGTGCAACAAAGTTGATCTGTTCATCAATGCGATGGCATAGCGTACTGTGCGTTTGGTTCATCCAGCTGATTTTATTCACGCCATATTTAGCAAAGTCTTTGAGCAATTGCATCCGGTGCTTTTGCACACGCGCTGCATCATCTCCCACATGCAATGCCAGATTAAATCCTGCCAGTTCAGGTTGTTCAGCGGGTTGCGTCTGATCATGATGAACTCGAGTTTGTCCCACAAAAACACCCTGTGGAAGTCCCTGAACAAATTGCATGTTGCCGTCCTTTTCTATCTATGGCGTGTAAATCAGTTTAAAACTTAATAAGCTTTGTTTTCGCTACGTAAAACTTCAACCAATTGGTTAAAGTCTTCAGGCCATGGTGCTTCAAACATCATGTCTTCACCTGTACGTGGATGAACGAGACCCAATTTAACCGCATGTAAAGCCTGACGTTTAAAGCCACGTAAAGTATCATCTAATAACACCGACGCGCCTGCAGGCATACGTACACGTGGTACATACACTTGATCGCCCACAAGACCATGACCGATATAAGTAAAATGCACACGAATTTGATGGGTACGACCCGTTTCTAAACGTGCTTGAACGCGGGTAAAGTTTTGGAAACGTTCTTTCACATTATAGTGAGTCACCGCATCTTTACCGCCCGGCAAGACAGCCATTTTAATGCGATCGACAGGATGACGTTTAATTGGTTCATCGACTGTACCGCCGGCAATAATGTTGCCATATACAATCAAATCGTAAATACGGTAAACCGATTTCTTCGCCAATTGCTTACTTAAAGAAAATTGAGATTCGAGGTTTTTCGCCACAACCAACAGACCTGAAGTGTCTTTATCGATAC
This sequence comes from Acinetobacter sp. YH01024, assembly GCF_013420195.1. Classification (NCBI taxonomy): domain Bacteria; kingdom Pseudomonadati; phylum Pseudomonadota; class Gammaproteobacteria; order Moraxellales; family Moraxellaceae; genus Acinetobacter; species Acinetobacter sp. YH01024. The sequence continues at coordinate 59,049 of NZ_VOYQ01000022.1, read as the reverse complement.
GATGCACCAAACCTGCACGGGTCAACTCTGAAGATTTTGGGTAGTGATGCAAAATTGCATTCACTAACGTTCCACTACTATTACCTGCACCCGGATGTACTACCATACCGACAGGTTTATTAATCACCATAATATCGTCATCTTCATAGACAATATTGAGTGGAATATCTTCAGGTAAGCTACGTGTTTGTGCTTCTAACTCGACGTCTAAAGTCAGTAACTCTGTGCCTTCGCATTTGTACTTTGGTTTCACAGTGTTACCATTGACCAACAAATGGCCCTCTTTGAGCCACTGTTTTAGCTTTTCACGAGAAAAATCAGTCCAAACCAGTGCTGAAACCTGATCAATACGTTGTCCTAAATAGCTTTCATCCAATTGAAATTGCAACGATAAACGTGTTGCAGTTGAGTCTGAAGTATGGTTATCTGCATCCTCAGAATCTTCAAGTAAATTGAAATCAGTTTCAGGGAAATTAGAATTGGAAGATTGTGCTTGACTCATTTGCTCATTCAGACAAAAGTGGTTTAATAGTTCAATTGTAGCTCATTGCCCGTATTAACAGAGGAATTTTTATGTCGCTACCAAAATATAAAATGACAATGCTTGCTCTAACAATAGGCATTGCATCGGCAATGGTAGGCTGTAGCAGTAATCCAAAGAAAGAAGTGGTCGACACAGGTCCACAATCAAGCGAACAGATTTATATCGAAAAAGCACAAAAAGCGCTTGAACGTAACCAATATACAGATGCAGCAAAACACCTTGAAGCTCTAGAGACCTACTACCCTACAGGTAACTATGCGCAGCAAGCACAACTTGAACTATTGTATGTAAAGTTTCAGCAAAAAGACTATGAAGGTGCGATTGCACTTGCAGACCGTTTTATTCGTATGAACCCACAACATCCGCAAGTTGATTATGCGTACTACGTGCGTGGTGTTTCAAACATGGAGCAAAACTACAATGGTTTGCTTCGCTATACTTCTTTAAAGCAATCGCATCGTGATGTGAGCTATCTCAAAGTGGCTTATCAAAACTTTGTCGACTTTATCCGTCGCTACCCATCGAGCGAATATGCAGTCGATGCCGCACAACGTATGAAGTTCATCAGTCAAGAATTGGCTGAAAGCGAAATGAATGCGGCACGTTTTAATGTGAAGCGTAAAGCATGGTTAGCTGCTGTTGAACGTTCACTTTGGGTGATCGAACATTATCCGCAAGCGCCACAAGTTCCAGAAGCTCTAGCGACTGTAGCCTATGGTTATGACAAACTTGGTGATAAAACCACGTCTCAGCAATACATTGAAGTACTTAAACTGAACTATCCAAAACTTGTGAAGTCAGACGGTACGGTCAATATGCGTGCTGCACGTAGTGAAGGCAGCTTCCTTAACCGTGCAACTTTGGGTATTTTCGGTAAAGAAGCACAGACGATGTCTGAGCAAACCTCTACAGATGTAGTTAAAAATGATGAAGAAAAACGTAGTTTAACTAATCGTTTAAGCTTTGGCTTACTCGATCGTCCAAAAGATGAAAAAACACAATCGACCGAAGCAGCTGAATAATATAGTCGCAACGAAGGTCGATTTTTCACAAAGGGCAAGTTAGAATACTTGCCCTTTTATCTTTTCAGGATCTACAGATTCGGTTAGATTAAAAGGTATACAATAGTTCGATGGACGATGCTGTACTGCATCTCCACCTGAACTTACAGCATTGCTGATTTCAACATATTTCACGAACTGCCCAAATTCAATAGATAGACAGATAAAACAGCATGGCCATTCCTCAACATACAATTGATCAAATTTTAGATCGCACCGATATTGTCGATGTGATTGGTCAATTTGTGAAATTGAAAAAGACTGGACGCACCTACTCAGGATGCTGCCCATTCCATCAGGAAAAATCGCCATCTTTCCATGTCTATCGTGATAAACAATATTTTCACTGCTTTGGTTGTCAGGCCAATGGTAATGCCATCCGTTTTTTAATGGATATTGGTAGCCGTAACTTTATCGAAGTAATGAAGGATTTATCTAGCCAAACGGGTATTGAACTACCGAAAGACAATAACGATTCCAATAAACTCAAATATAAACGCGAATCTAAACCCAAACCTGTACAAAAACCTCCAATCCAAGCAAAAGCTCTGCCACCCAAAACAGGCGAAACCGACACAAATCCTGCTGCAGTAAATTTCGAACACGACCCATTTGCTGAGTTTCAAAATAGCGAAGAAGCCTTTTATGGGAGCGATCCGTTTGCTCACTTTGACCAAGTTGCCAATGCTTTTGAAGATGTGCCGCAAGATGGAAACTTATATGACTTGCTGGAAAATGTCGCACAGTTTTATGAACAACAACTTCCGCTCAGTCCAATTGGGCAAGCTTATTTTAAACAACGGGGTCTCAGTGCAGACACCATCGCCTATTGGCGCTTAGGCTATGCCCCTGAAGATTGGCAACATTTAGAAAAAGCCTTTCCACAAGATATCGAAGGACTCAAACTTCTCGGTTTGATTCGAACCAGTGACAGTGGTCGTGACTTTGACCTACTGCGCGAGCGGGTGATTTTCCCGATTCGAGATGCGAAAGGTCGTGTGGTCGGTTTTGGTGGTCGTGCCCTAAATGATGAAATCAAACCGAAATACATCAACTCTCCAGACTCTGAAGTTTTCCATAAAAACCAGTTACTTTATGGTTTATATGAAGGCCGTAAACAAAAAGCCCAAGACTGGTTAATGGTCGAAGGTTATATGGATGTCATTGCCCTTCAGCAATATGGCATTCATGGCGCTGTAGCAACTCTTGGGACAGCCAGTAATACAGAACATTTAAACATTTTATTTAAGCAAAATAGCCGTATTACCATTGCATTTGATGGTGATGCCGCGGGTCAAAAAGCAGCTCGTCGTACGCTTGAAATTGCCCTGCCATTACTGAATGATGGACGAGAACTTAAATTCTTTGTTTTGCCGAATGACCACGACCCAGATTCATTGATCCGTCGTGAAGGTATCGAAAATTTTCGACGGTTACTGCACACCTCACCGCTACTTTCTGAATTTGTTTTTGCACATTTAACGCAAAATCATAATGTTGCTTCGCCTGAAGGTAAAAGTCAGGTGATGGGTGAACTGAGACAACTGACTGAACTGTTACCGAAAGGTGGTTCATATCGTTATTTGCTACAACAATATTTCCGTGAAAAATTAGGGTTTAGCCGAAAGTGGCAGCCTCAAGTCAATAATGATGCGTCTCTGAGCTTTAGTACAAAAATTGATGCTGAAGAATATGTGATTGCGATTTTAATCAATCATCCTTATCTCTACATTCATTTTGAGCCTTTACGCGCCTTAGTTTCACAAGATCTCTTGCTTTATCACGTTTTAAATATTTTCAATGTGATTTTTGATGAATTGCCTGATGACCCAGAGTTATCGACCTATTATGTACTCGGTGCTTGCGCAGCACATCATCATGAATTACAACATATTTTAGAGCATGCCAATATCAGTGACTATACATCATCACCTGAACAAGCAGATAAACTCGCAGCAGATTTATCGACAAAATTGCAATATCAATTCTTACAACTCAAGATCAAGTCGAATAAGTTTTCTAGCCTTGCAGAAATGCGTAATTTAAAACAACGTATTTATGATATTGATAAAAAAAGATCGCTCACACTCCTTGAAGATTAAGTTTTAACTCATGTTACGACCGTAAAAAAATTACGCATTTTTAAAATGATTTTTAATTCTATTCGACGGAGTCCTGCCTCTAGGGATCGAATAAAGGGATTAGCCTTCGGCTGGAGGTACTTTTGTTTCGGCAAAAGTACCCAAAACCATTATCATCCGCAGAACTCGTTCACTAGCGTCAAATTATTGAAAATATCGCAAAAAACATTTTTGATTAGAAGTAGTCCTGTCTCAAACACTTGCGGATGACCTTACCGCGTATCGTTCTTTTATTTGAATCATATGGCGCTTATGATGTTACCTGCTTAACAACAGGTTTTAACTTCAAGTTCAAGCTGTGAACAACATACTATTCAATGAATCAGCTTATTTATTTCTTTGGTTTACGGCGATTTTCAGCAACATTAACTAAATCTTGTTCTAACATTTCAAAATAAGCAGGATCTTCCGCCATCGCAGCATTGCGCAGCACGATAGAAGTTGGATGCAGCAACTTTTGGGTTAAACGATGTGACATTTCTTGCATAATCTTCGCAGCATCTTCACCCTTTTGTAGACGATTCAGGGCTAAAGCCAGCTCTTCTTGACGTAATGACTCCCCATGTTCACGGTATGCATGAATTGTCGAGCCAGCCAAATTCACTTTTTGCTGTGTGATTAAATCTGTCGCAAGCTGATTGACCATCACTTCGGCTTCAACTGCCGCCTGACGACGCTGAGCCAAGTTTTCTTCTATGACTGTTTGCAGATCATCTACACCATATAAATAAACACCATCTAAACTTTCAACTTTGGCTTCAATATCACGGGGTACCGCCAAATCGACCAACAACATTTGTTTATAACGGCGTTTTTTCAATGCTGCTTTGACATCCGCAAAATAAATCACTTGATGCAAGCTTCCAGTACAACTTGAAATTACATCTGCGCGATGTAAATTGTCTGCCAAATCTGCAAAATCAATTATTTCAACTTCTACACGATGAGCAATCTCTTGGGATAAAGCTTCAGCACGGGCACGTGTACGGTTACAGATAATAATTCTACCCACACCCATTTCGGCCAAATGCTTCGCAACCAAGCTATTCATTTCACCAGCAGCAACAATCATGACCGTCAATTTTTCAGGTTGACTAAAGACCTGTAAAGCGAGCTGAGCAACAGCATAGCCCATCGATACCGCATGACTTCCGACTGCTGTTTCAGAACGCACTCGTTTTGCCGCATAAAAGGCATATTCAAAAATACGGTTTAAATTTGGGGAGACAGTTTCGGCATCTTTGGCTAATGACAAAGCCGTTTTAACTTGACCTAAGATTTGAGGCTCACCAAGCATGAGCGAATCCAAGCCGCTAGCCACACGCATGAGGTGTGTCACCGCCTGTGCATTTTCATAACGATACACATGATTTGACAATTGCTTTACATCGATACCATTTGATTGGGCGAGCCAATTCAATACCATGTCTGCATTTTCAGACATCGCATAGACTTCGGTACGATTACATGTAGACACCACCACCATGTCATTGAGTTCAGGCGTATGGCTTTGCTGTTCAAGCAGTGCAGTTAACTTTTCAGGGTTAAATGCAATCTGTTCACGCAGCTCTACAGAAGCGGTTTGATGGTTGACACCCAATGCAAAGAAAGACATATCAGATCATCATTTCGCTAAATTTATGCTATTGTGCAACATCGGTGTCATAAAAAGCATTACTTGGATCAAGAAAAATTGCGTCTAACAAATAGCCGACTGAACGGCCAGACAATAAAGCAGTATTCTACCACATTCTTACTTGTTGGTAGCATGGCTTCTACTGCCCCAATTCGGGCCGTGGGAGAAGTTTACCATGCAAATTCAGGATATGATGCAATTAAACAAAGTATGATTGCAGAATTTGCCTTAGCTTATAACGACATTCCAACCGCGCTTCATAATTACACCGTGCTTGCAATCAAAAGTAAATCCACCATGGTCAAACAGCGTGCTTTAAACGTTGCTATTGAGCAAAATGATTTACAAGCAGCCTTAGATATTGCTACACATTGGGTTGTGCAAGAACCTGAAGATGTACCAGCATTATTTTATTTATCACATATTGCTTTGAAAGCCCATGAATATGAGCTTGCCGCCGAAACACTTGATAAAATTTTAACCATTGACCCAAATGCAGATTTAGAACAAATTTTGGCGGGTATTTCCCCTGAATCAGAGGAAGATCGCGCTTATCTGATTCAAGCACTGACCGCTAGCAAGGAAAAAACCAACCCTTCTATTTTGGTCTTAGTCGCAGGTTTACAAGCTCAAAATGGTGCCTTTGCTGATGCCTTAGACACCATTAATTTAGCACTGAAAAAACGCCCGAAAGTGACTGGCTATATCCTAATGAAAGCCAATTTACTTATGTCGTTAGGCGATGAAGAAGAAACCTTAAAATGGTTCGAAAAATCCAGCCGTAAACACCGCAACAATATGGAAGTTCGCTTAGCAGAAGCAAAATATTTAATTAAAATCAATCAGTCAGAATTAGGTCTAGAAAAACTCGAAGATATACTAAAGAAATGGCCATCTGCTGAAGAACCGCTATTTATGGCAGGTTTGACCAGTATTGACTTAGAGCTTTATGAAAAAGCCGAAAAGTATTTGGTGGAGTTACGTTATTCGAGCAAATACCAAAATGAAGCGTATTACTATCTCGCAGTAAATGCTGAACGCAAACAGCATTATGAAACGGCAAAAGCCTATTATCGCCTTGTTGATGGCAGTCTTTATACAGTTTCACGGCGCAATATGATCAGCATTTTTAGCCAGCAAAATAAGCTGCATGATGCACTGCGCTTTTTAACCCAAGAGCGGGTTAATTATCCTCAACATGCCAGTTTCTTATATCTTGCTCAGGCAGATATTTTAAAACGCATGAACAATAAAAAAGCAGCAGTCCGTTTGCTTGATGAAGCGGTAAAAAACTTGCCCGAAGATCCTGAGCTCATTTATGCCGAAGTTCTTCTGCTCGACGCCCATCAAGATAAAGATAGACTCGACCAATTACTAAAACAATTACTTGAAATTGAACCCAATAGCCCGACCTATTTAAATGCATATGCCTATACCTTGGCGGTACAAAATAGACGCTTAGATGAAGCCCGAAAATACGTCGAACATGCCTTAGAATATGCTCCTGAGCAAGCCTCAATTTTAGATACGTTCGGTTATATTTGTTATTTGCAAAATGATTTTAGTACATCTGCATCTGTTTTGGCCAAAGCGTATGAACTGAGTAATAGTTTAAAAATTGGCATTCGCTATGCACGATCAGTCTTCATGCAAGGTGATATGAATAAATTTGACGCGTTGTTACAACAACTCCAACAAAAACATCCGAATGATCCGCAATTAGAGCAACTACATTCGTTATTGTTACCCCAACCCATGAAAAAGAGTTAGAAAGACTTTATGCAAGTATCTTCAAAATTTGGGGTATCTGCCCTGACCTGCTGCGCTTTATTTTTTACCGGTTGTCAGCAATATGTTAAAACACCCGATCAACCCAGCCCTGAAGAAGTCGCTGCAAATCAATTCAACTTACAAGGTAAGATTGGTGTGCGCACGCCACAACAGTCAGGAAGTGCTTTTTTTACTTGGGTTCAAGACCGCAATGAATATGACATCGAACTGAGTGGCATCTTGGGTGTTGGAAAAACTCAAATCAGCGGTAAACCCGGTCAAGTTCAGTTAAACAGTGCAAAAACCGGTTTAATTGAAGCAGAAACACCTGAAGAATTACTGGAACGTGCTACTGGTTGGCAAGCTCCCATTACCCACCTCGTCGACTGGGTACAGGCGCGCCCTGCAACCACACAAGCAAAAATTCAACGCGATACTGCACAGCGCCCACAACAGATTATTGAAGATGGTTGGACGGTTGACCTAAGCTATAACGAGACTGCGACGGTACCGAACAAGTTAATTTTAAAACAAGCACTTGAATCCGGTCAGGAAAACCGTATTACAATGGTGATTCAAAATCGTTAATTTGCCTAAAAGCTGAGCTATGACTTCTGTGATTCGTGTACCTTCTCCTGCAAAACTCAATTTGTTTTTGCACATTACTGGCCGACGTCCTAATGGATATCACGAATTGCAGACGATTTTTCAGCTCATCGATTTATCTGATTGGATGGAATTTCACCCACTTGCAAATTCTGCTGATGAAAATTTTATTCAAATTGAGGGCTTAAACAGCGTCAATCTAGAGCAAAATTTAATTTATCGTGCTGCTCAAATACTCAAACCGTTTGCTAAAGCACTGACTGCACAAAAAATCCACATCGAAAAAAATATTCCGATGGGTGCAGGGCTCGGTGGTGGTTCATCCAATGCAGCAACAACCCTTATTGTGCTCAATCAACTGTGGAAATGTGGTCTAAATACTGAACAACTAGCAGAACTCGGCTTACAACTTGGGGCAGATGTTCCCGTGTTTGTACATGGTTTAAATGCATGGGCTGAAGGCATCGGTGAACACTTAACATTCATAGATTTAGCTCAAAAACAGTACATTGTGCTGAAACCTGACTGTTTTATCAGCACTCAACTGCTTTTTTCACAAAAAACGTTGACAAGAGACTCAAAGCCCACTAAATTTTGCGGCTATCAGGAAACACCATCTGATTTTGGAAATAACTTTGAGCCTGTGGCACGAAGCTTATATCCCGAAGTCGATGAAGCAATGCAGTACTTAGATCAGTTCGGTGGAGCAAAGCTTACAGGTACAGGTGCTTGTGTATTTACTGAAGTGACTGAAAATATGAATATTGATGACATATTGAAAAATGCACCATGTAAATCTTACTTGGTTCGCAGTTTACAAGAATCACCATTACGTCATTTTGAAGTTTGATATAGGGGCGTCGCCAAGTGGTAAGGCACCGGGTTTTGATCTCGGCATCCGTTGGTTCGAATCCAGCCGCCCCTGCCATCATTTTTCACCTGTAGATGTAATTGCTGTAAAGTATTAGGGGCGTCGCCAAGTGGTAAGGCACCGGGTTTTGATCTCGGCATCCGTTGGTTCGAATCCAGCCGCCCCTGCCATTTACTTTATTCGCTATTTCATCAATTTAGGGGCGTCGCCAAGTGGTAAGGCACCGGGTTTTGATCTCGGCATCCGTTGGTTCGAATCCAGCCGCCCCTGCCATTAACTTCAAAAAAGACAGAGCATAATTTGCAGTATCTTTGTTGTTTCAACTTGACAAAATACCGCAAAAATATTAAAGTTCTGCCGCATTAGGGGCGTCGCCAAGTGGTAAGGCACCGGGTTTTGATCTCGGCATCCGTTGGTTCGAATCCAGCCGCCCCTGCCATCTAATTCCCTAATTTGCCAACCGCCAAGGGTGCTTCATGCCCAATCTTGTCGTTTTTAGTGGATCTGCACATCCACAATTCGCCCAAAAAGTCGTTAGCCACCTTCACATCCCTCTAGGTGCTGCATCTGTAGGTCAATTTTCTGACGGTGAAATCGCTGTCGAAATTACTGAAAATGTTCGTGGTAAAGACGTATTCATCGTACAACCAACTTGTGCCCCAACTAACGATAACCTTATGGAAATCTTAGTTATGGCTGATGCTTTGCGTCGTGCAAGTGCTGGTCGTATCACTGCTGTCATTCCTTACTTTGGTTATGCTCGTCAAGATCGTCGTCCACGTTCAAGCCGTGTGCCAATTACAGCAAAAGTTGTTGCAGATATGCTCACAACTGTTGGTATTGACCGCGTTGTCATGATCGACCTTCATGCTGACCAAATCCAAGGTTTCTTCGATATTCCTGTAGACAACATCTACGGTACTCCTGCGCTTTTAGCAGATCTTCGTCAACAGTCACACGACAACTTAATGGTTGTTTCTCCTGACGTTGGTGGTGTAGTACGTGCGCGTGCTGTTGCTAAGCAAATGGGTGATATCGATCTTGCGATCATCGACAAACGCCGTCAAAAAGCGAATGAATCTCAAGTAATGCACTTGATCGGTGACGTTAAAGGCCGTGACTGTGTCATCGTTGATGATATGGTGGATACAGCAGGTACATTGTGTAAAGCTGCTGACGCACTAAAAACTTTTGGTGCTCGCAAAGTTGTTGCTTACGCAACTCACCCAGTACTTTCTGGTAAAGCTTTAGAAAACTTGAAAAACTCTGTGATTGACGAATTGGTTGTAACAGACACCATTCCGCTTTCAGAAGAAGCTCAAGCTCTTGGTAAGATTCGCCAAGTTTCAGTTGCAAGTATGGTTGCTGAAACAATTCGTCGTATTAACAACGAAGAATCTATTAGCGCAATGTTCGATTCTTATCTATAATATAGCGCTAAATTTAAAAGCCCTGCCTTTTGGTGGGGCTTTCTATCACTAGACTGGTCGAAGGTCTAGTCAATTAAACTTAAATAGGAATGTCTATCATGGCAAACTTCGTATTAAATGCAGTAGCACGTGAAGAAGCAGTACAAGGGAAAGGTTCGAGCCGCCGCCTTCGTCTTCAAAATAAAGTACCAGCAATCATCTACGGTGGTGCAGCTGAACCTGTAGCAGTTACTTTAGAACTTCGCGAACTTGTTAAAGCTTTAGAAAACAACGCTTTCTTTGAAGAAATTGTTGAAATCAACATCGACGGTAAAGCTGAAAGCGTTAAAATCCAAGCTTTACAACGTCACCCAGCTAAAAACACTCCTATGCACGCTGATTTCAAACGCGCATAAGTGTTAAATGGTGTAAATGAGTGAGTAAACTTTCACTGATTGTTGGTTTGGGTAACCCAGGTTCTGAGTATGCCCAAACCCGCCATAATGCAGGCTTCTGGTTTGTAGAACGCCTTGCAGAACAATATGGCATCCAACTCAAAGCTGATCCTAAATATAAAGGCATCAGTGGTCGTGGTAATATCGAAGGTCAAGACGTTCGTCTGCTGTTACCTACAACCTTTATGAACCTCTCTGGTCAAAGTGTTGTTCCCTTCGCCAAATTCTATCAAATTGCTCCTGAAGCAATGCTTATCGCACATGATGAACTTGATATGAACCCTGGTGTCATTCGCCTGAAAACTGGCGGTGGTCATGGTGGTCATAATGGTTTACGCGATATCGTCCCGCATATTGGTCCAAATTTCCATCGTTTACGTATTGGTATTGGTCATCCTGGTTCTAAAGAACGTGTCTCAGGCCATGTCTTAGGTAAAGCACCAAGTAGTGAACAAGGCTTAATAGATGATGCTATTGCACATGCCTTATCACGTACTAAATTGTTGGTAAGTGGTGAGATTCAGCAAGCCATGAACCAGATCAACGCTTACAAATAGAACTGACAATTCCACAAATTGTTGAACAATACTTATTGCCATCTGAATGATTTCAGAGCAAAATGCGCTTGCATTTGACTGCTCACCCAGCATTCAAGAGATTGTTCCACCATAAGATACGATCTTAGGTCTACCAAGGAGACGCTAGCCATGCTATCTCGTTTATTAAAAGCTAAAATCCACCGTTGCGTCGTTACACAAGCAGAATTACATTATGAAGGTTCTTGTGCAATTGACGGTATTCTTCTAGATTTAGCCGGTATCCGTGAATATGAAGAAATTCATATGTGGAACGTGACTAATGGTAAGCGTTTTACCACTTATGCCATTCGTGGTGAAGAAGGTTCTGGCATTATCTCTGTAAATGGCGGTGCTGCTCACCAAGCAGATATTGGCGACTTGTTGATTATCGCAACTTTTGGTGATTTCACAGAAGCTGAAGCAAATGCACATAAGCCACGCTTAGTCTATGCGAACCCAAACAACACGGTGAACCACACAGCGAACTGTATTCCAGTTCAAGTCGCTTAATTCAAGCATTTAAAGATTCTAAAAAGCCCGCAAAATTTGCGGGCTTTTTTATGGCTGAACTATGCATTATTGACTGCAAAAATTCAGTATTAGACGCATATCACTACATACAACTCAACAGCTCAACTTATCTCCCCTGCTCTCGGGCCCTTCCACCATGCTTGGTTTTGTTTACAATCAAAGGGCTGTAAATGCTCTCCGACCAAACCCACCAACAAAGGCTGACCATTTTCTTGTACCTTTAGCTCTGCATATTGCGCATCGCGATAGCACGACTCCAAGCCTTCAGCAAATAAAAAGCTGCTCGCAGCGGGATATAAACCCTCAAATCTATTGTCAGGATTTTTGAGCACCAGTTTTGTGGATGAGCTTGGATACTGCGCTAACAACTCTGGGTTGAAACTGGTTCGAATCACCCTACGCTGTGCATCAAGCTGCACATAACTCACAATACTTTTTTGATCGACAAAATAGTCACGGTGTACATTTTCTTCTGTGTTCGCTTTGGCAGCCTGCCCATTGGCAGATTGCTCTTTTGATGGCTGACCACCAAAATAGAGCTGATAATTCAGGGCCATATAATCTCCTTGAATCAAAGAGCGCGGATCGACAGGCTGCAGCTTTACATAAATACTCTGACTGTTTGCCAGATGCCATTCATGACGTGCAATCATCAGTACGAATATAAAAATACTGAGTACAGCCAAACCAACAGGAAGCATTTTTTTATTGAGTATGTTCATCACACATCTCCCCCTTGTTTAAGCTGTATCGCAGATAACATCTTGGTAATGCCAAGCAGCAAAAGGCCAGAGATCAAAATCGTTAAACTTTTCAATAAAAAACTCAGACCCAAATTGTAGTACAGCATCCATAAGCTAAAAATGATCAACACGATGCAAAGGGCTTTAACCAAAGATTGCTGATAGACCTGCGCCCATGCCAATAAAACCAATAACAAGAAAATTCCAAAATAGCCCATCGCAATCAGCACAAGGCCCAATAGCAGTAACGGCCATTTTTCGCTCCCCACCTGTTTTTGCTGATTTGCGATGTAAAGGCCAAGCCAAACCACAGGCAGCAGGTAACCGACACACAGGTCAAGAACGCCATGTTGGGTCTGTTCAAACTGTAGAACGTTATTTGATAGCGTCTGCAACACCACAACCGCCAATACGATGCATAACATCCACAACACAATGCTTTTTCGATACATCGTGTGCAACCAAGCTGTTGCACTCCCGAGCAAGAAAATCAGTAGAATATAATTCAATCCAATCACAGCTAAGATGACATGTTCATCGCTTATAAAAAGATCGGCATCAAATAGTGTGGCCACTGCAAGGCCATATCCTGCAATGAGTTGAATAAAAACAATAAACCAATGCATTCGACTAAACAAACAGAGCAAGATAACGCCAATTTGCAACACTAAAATAAACGAAATGCTATTGGTTAAGCTCTCTGTATGAATGAAGACCGCAGATTGGCCACATACCCATAAGCAGTAAGCAAATTGGCGACTAAAGACAATTTTAGCACTTCGAATCAGCCACCAAGCCACAGCCACAAAAACTAAGCCCATGACGATTGAAAACGCCTTCCAATAGGTCAGCAATAAGCTCGATAAAATAATGCCTGCGAACCATGCCCCAATCGCTAAAGGAATAACTGCAAATTTAGTCTGTGGCAGAAATTTCATCAGTGCCCAACTGATCACCGCAAACCAAGCAAATATCAGCAAGGCAAAAACCAACAATCCTGCACTCGAGTCAGATAAAATATGTTCTGCCCATTGGAAAATCAAAATACTGAAACTCGCGGCGAGACCTGCAGCTTGTAAACTGGTTTCTAATGCACGATGTTGTCGATAAAAATAGATAATCAGATAAATTGGAAGCAACAATGCAAAAATTAAATATTGCCATTGATACTGCTCTGCCCCATTTCCGCAGTATAAAAACATGCAATACATCGACATTAGTGTAATAAATGCAACAAATACAAAGCGCAGTGCAGCATAATATTTCAAACACAAGGTCACACATATTGCGGTCAATACATTCATGCAGAGTAAATACCACCATGAATGATCAACGATTAAATAGCTTTGTTTAAAATATAAAAATAATGCCAATTGACTGATCAAACACAGTAACGCAAAGACTCCAATATTCGGTCGAGATAACCAAGGTAAAAGCAGCAAAGCCCAGACCAAAAATAACAGATAACTGTCTGCTCCTGTTTGATAGACCTGCCCAATCACAGCTAAACTTAATCCGAGCAACAAAGCACTTAAAGCATCTAAGCTTTGCTGAATCCAAGCATGCCTTACAAAATATACACTCGTCACAGCACTCAGTACCAACAGCAACATTGGAATTGCCAATTGAATAAATTTGGGTAACATCAGCCAGTTTGCCGCGATCAAATACACGAAACTGGCTGCTATCAGTGCAACACCGATCACTTGCAGATACCGAATGACCTGTACATCTTGGAACAGATCTGTTGAAAACTCTTGATCTAACTGTGAACGATGCAGCTTTATATTCTGCTGCTGAGAATGCTGAGGAAGCGTCATTTTTTATCATTATGCAATCATGGTTGATTTATCGGCACGATAGCATGCTTTGGCACACTTTATAAAAATGCTTACAAATCCAATCTTATAACTTTACTTATCTAAAATTTTGCAAATGATTCTACGCAATAATTCCCCATCACCACACAAACAGGTCTATACTCAAGACACATCGCTTCAGGGCGGGGTGAAACTCCCCACCGGTGGTAAATTTGCTGGGTTGAACGCCCTGCAAAAAGCCCACGAGCCAATCGTTTAAACGCGATTCGCAGATCAGGTGCAATGCCTGAGCCGACGGTATAGTCCGGATGAAAGAAGACGACGTCACATCTCTATATCATTGATCATTTTCAATATATATCGTAACGCCACTATTTCACATGTCCTGAAATGTTCAACCGTATCTAAAATTTACGCGAGCGTTTCAATGTCTAGTTTAATTCAACCCGAAATTTTCTTTTCTGCCCTTCCACCTGCAGAACAGCGCATGCTGCAAGCCTTAGAAGACATTCGTCATGGCAAGCCTGTTTTAGTCATGGACGATTTTGACCGTGAAAATGAAGCCGACCTGATTGTTGCTGCAGAAACACTCACTGTAGAAACCATGGCACGTATGATTCGTGACGGTTCAGGGATTGTCTGCCTGTGTTTAACCGATGCTCAGGCTAATCATTTAGAACTTCCACCCATGGTGTCTGATAACTCTAGCCATTTTAAAACTGCCTTTACCGTAACCATTGAAGCTGCGGAAGGTGTTACTACTGGAGTTTCTGCAAAAGACCGAACAACTACAGTCAAAGCCGCAATTAAAGATGGTGCTGTTGCTGCTGACTTAAACCGTCCGGGTCATGTTTTTCCTTTACGTGCGCGTGAAGGCGGCGTATTGACCCGTCGCGGACATACTGAAGGGACTATTGATTTGGCACGTCTGGCCGGTTTAAAACCTGCAGGTGTTTTGTGTGAATTAACCAACCTAGACGGCACAATGGCGAATGGCGTACAAGTTTTAGCGTATGCACAAACCCATCATTTGACTGTACTCACCATTGAAGAAATTGTGCAATATCGTTTACAGCACAATCTCTAGTGCGAATAAATTAAAGCTCTACACGTTCATAAAAAAGGCTGATTGAATCAGCCTTTTTTATTTTTTACTGTACATTTCAAGTTAAGAATTAAGCCGTGAATGTGCTATAGATGCCATAGATGGCAACCACCACTAAAATCAACCCACACAGGGCCAACAATTTTTTATACCAACGTGATTTCGACAATCGATGAAAAGATAAATACACCAAAGACAAGGTCGCAAAATCTAAAACGATCCAACTCAGGGCCAACACAATTAAACTCAGATCAAGATGAGGAGTAATTCCTACAAACTGCGGAAAAAATGAAGCAAAGAAAATAATATCCTTAGGATTTGAAATCCCCACGATCAGTCCTTGCTTAAAGCCCCCTTGTGCTGCTTTTAACTGCAGAGATTGCTCAGTGGGCTGTGTCATCACTTCTTTTAAAATATCAAACCCAATATAAGCAATATATATACAACCCAGTATTTTAATGCCATCGAGCCAGTGCGCATTCACATTTAAAATGCCTTTTAAAATACACACCGACAGTACGATCAAAATCAGTGAAGCAAAATTCGTCCCGACAATGGTTTGAAATGCCTTTTTATAGCCGCCTTGTAAGCCTGCACTTGCGACCAACAGCATGACAGGTCCAGGCGTTGCAATCATCACGATGACGGCCACACAATATAAAAAGTACTCCGAATAATTCACGCTGAGATTCCTTCACTTATTTTTTAGATCACGATAAATTTCATACATAAAAAAAGAGGACTTAGTCCTCTTCATCCATGTTTTGCAATAAATGCAAGCGAATGGCATCTGCTCTTAAGAATGCCAAATCATAGCTGGCTGTGGCGAGTGCCAAAACGCGACGCTCAAATTCATCCCACAACGGTCGTACCTGTTTGTAATGTATCCCGAGTCCACTGTCATCTGTGAAATGACGGTTTTTTTCGCAGAGCTTGAGTGCGTGATACAGTTTTCGGCCTTTGCTTGCATCTGGACGTAAGCGAACTCGCTTAGACAAAACAAAGCCTTCGACATGGACGATATCTGCTTGCGGCAACATCGGTATTAAAATTTGATCTAACTGCGCATCTAAACGACACCAAATGGCAGTGTGTTGCTCTGCTGTATAGGTATTCCATTTTATGACTTCATGGTTAAAGCGGCGGCAACCACGACAGACTGAATCACCAAATACCGTAGAACAACGCCCTGCACATGGGGTCAACGAGGCAATTCGACGATCAGTACTCAAAACCGGCTCCATTCAATCAATATTTATGGGATAAAAACAACTCGGCATGACTATACACGCTAAAACTGCTGAAATGAAGCCATGATCAAATGTGTGGCTAAAAGCCACCACATTACTCGCTTATTCATCCAAATCACGGTAGAATGTGCGCCTTAATTTTTATCCTGTTTATTCATTTGGAGTACTCCATGAACGCTACTGTAGAACAGCTTGCACCTGTAGAACAGCAAGCGACCTCTGGTTGGGTTGTTGCCGCACTTTATCAATTCAAAGAAGTTCAAGATCCTGCCGATCTTCAACAACGTCTTTTAGACTTGGTAAAAACCATCAACCTTTGCGGTACTCTAATTGTGGCAGGTGAAGGTATTAACGGTACTGTTGCCGGTGACCGTAAATCTGTAGATATCATCCATCAGTTCCTTCTCAATGAAGGCTTCAATGCGATGGAATACAAAGAATCGCATAGTACGGATAAACCATTCCGTAAAATGAAGATCAAACTGAAAAAAGAAATCGTGACTTTAGGTGTGGAAGTGAAACCACGTGATTTAGTCGGTCACTATCTTGATCCTAAAGAATGGAATGAACTAATTACACGTGATGACGTAATCCTAATTGATACACGTAACGACTATGAGTACAAAGCAGGTACATTTAAGGGTGCGATTGACCCGAAAACTGAGACTTTCCGTGAATTCCCTGAATACGTGAAAAAAGAGCTTGAGCAGCATAAAGATAAGAAAATTGCCATGTTCTGTACAGGCGGTATTCGCTGTGAAAAATCAACCTCACTTTTACTTCAAGAAGGCTTTAATGAGGTTTATCACCTTAAAGGCGGTATCTTAAAATATTTAGAAGAAACCCCTGCTTCCGACAGCATGTGGGAAGGTGAATGTTTCGTATTTGACGGTCGTACTGCTGTCACTCACGGTATGGAAGAAGGCGAAAATATCAAATGTCACGCATGCGGTTGGCCACTGGCTCCTGCTGAAGTTGAACTTCCGAGCTACGAACACGGCGTATCATGCAAATACTGTATCGACAAAACTACTGAACAGCAAAAAGCAGGCTTCCGTATGCGTCAATCACAAATTGTGGCAGCAAAACGTAAGCGTCTCTAAGGAAAATTTGTTGTAACGATATATAAATAAAAGCCCTATTTTTAGGGCTTTTTTTACGCATTCTCAACAGTGACTTAATTTTTTTGACAAAATAACTATATCTGGTTATTTACGAGAATCAGTTCGCGCATTTATGCTTATTCTGATCAATTGATCCGAGAAAATCATTATAGATAATTGAAAAGGAAAGCATTATGCCAAAATTAATCAACTCTCCAATTGCAACCTCAAGGCACCTTGTTTTACCCGCTCCCCGTGTAAAAGAAAGTGTAGGAGAATTAAAACACCTCCTTAACCAACAGTCGCATATTTTGATAGTCAGTATTGCTACATGCATTGGTGCAATTTTTGCCTTATTTATTGCTTATACATTGCACTTACAACCCACTATGCTCAACATTCTTGGACTTTGTGTGATTCCATTTGCTTTATCTCTGAGCTTACGCCAAGTCTATATTCACACACTGTTAAATATGGAACATGATGATTAATTTATGCACCTTGCAACGCTACTTATTGCAACTTTGTCCTACGCTGTTCAGTACATAAAACGATTTTTAAGGCTGCTAAAGCGCCAAAAATCAAAAATAAAATCCAAACTGAACAGCGTACACTCAATACTATAAAAACTATGATCCAAGCCTTTCAATTCTTCAATCTTATATCATTCAGCATTGCTTAATGCCATCACGCATTAATACATTTTCCTTCTCATTAAGCCTACATGCTACTTAATACAAGATGAACTCAATATTTATTGTTTTTGCTTAGGTGATTTCAGGAATATCTAAAACGGAACTTTACCCACTGCGCTTTTCAACATAGGATAAATACACCTTTTCTCTGCCTTAGCTACCATGACTTTAACTGAATGGATCATTTCAATCATGGAACAATTGGGTTATCTCGGTATTGCCCTACTCATGTTCCTTGACAATGTCTTCCCCCCAATCCCCTCAGAAATCATCATGCCCTCGGCTGGCTATTCTGCCTCCCAAGGTCAACTACTGCTCATTGGTGTCATTATTTCAGGTTGTGTCGGCTCTTTACTGGCGGCTGCATTGCTATATTGGATTGGTTATAAATTTAAGCATGAATCCATCTTTCACTTCGTCGATCGCTATGGAAAGTATTTATTTATCAAATCGGCAGATGTAAAAAAATCTCTAGCATGGTTTGAGCAATACGGTCACCGCATTGTATTTTTTGGCCGGATGATTCCAGCTGTGCGTTCTCTCATTAGTATTCCTGCGGGAATGAGCCGCATGCCATTTTGGAAGTTCATGTTTTATAGTGGTTTAGGCACGATTATTTGGACCACCTTTTTAGCCTGTGTAGGCTTTTATTTAGGTGAAAACCAGCAGTTAATGCAGCAAATATTTAGTAAAGTTGGACATGTGATTATTCTGATCACAGTCATCATTATTGCTTGGATTTTGTATCGCCGACATCAACGTCGACATCGTTAATTTTTTGTTTTTGGGGCTTTCATGAAACACTATCTCCTGCACTTTGCTGCTGTTTATAGCATTGCCTTGGTGCTTTTGATTACCGTATTAATCTTTGGATTAAATCTTGGCGGTATCACCTTAATTCCTACATTGGTGGCATGTGCATTCATTAGTGTTGGGCATTTTGTAAAGAAAGAACAACGTGTGCCGAGCAACCATGAAAAGATCCAACTGGTTTGGGGCTCGAGTGCTGTTGCAATCATCATTGGTAGTTTTTTTGTGCTGTTCTTGGTGCTGATGAATCCCAATGCCGAAAGCATTATGAAGTCTGTAGATAATGCAGGCATCGGATTAACTGCTGTGGTTATGCTTTGTTTGGTCGCCATTCATGGCACGATATTTCATATTGCCTACGGTTGGTATGCAGACTACTGCGCTAAAAAATTATAAATTTTTTTAACTTATTCCGTTAGAATTTGAATCAATACCCTTCACTGAAACTTAAAATTCAGTGAAGAAACTTCGGGCAAGCTATACTCGCTCTTTATAAAACGAAAACATGAACATTAAATAAAACATGAACATTAAATAATGAAAAAATACATCATCACATTTAGCATTGCTTATGCCCTCGCCATGGTCGCTGTCGCAGCCATCGAGTCTTTCTTTGATTTACCCGGTGGTTCATCTATTACCTGTCTCATTGTGGGCGGTTTTGCTGCGGCATCTAGCTTTGTCAAAGACCATCAGCGAGTGCCAGATAAGTCTGAAAAGAGAACTTTGATTTGGAGCTGTATTTTAGCTTCCGTACTGATTAGTGTCGTCGCGACCGTCATTTGTCTGTTGATCTTCCCAGAAACCCAAGCCTTTATTCAAATGGTGCTAACGCAATTACCCGCTTGGGTCTGGCTGCTTGCTATCAGCTTTACGCTACTGATCCATTATCTTGTGTTGGCTTTATCTTTTGGATGGATGGCGAAAAGCTTTTTAAAAGCCAAACGCAGTTAAGCATTAAGATTGATTTTGAATTAAAAAAGTACGGCGCTAAAAAAAGCACCCCAAGGTGCTTTTTTTAAATTTCGTCGAAATTAATTTGGTGTGTGATACATCAAATATAATTCGTTCAAATTGGTTGGGATTTCTTCTGCAAGTTCATCCATCAACTGACCATTGCGACGGAAAGATTCCATTTGTGGATCTTCTTCATCAATGCCGCTGAACACCATGATTGGCAAAGTTAAATCAACCAATTGTTCTTCAAACTCGTCGGTGAACCATGCATCTTCGTTTAGGAACATAGCATCAACGAAGCCAACACTCCAGTCACCAAGACTTGATTCAACATCGGCTTCTTCAATTTCAAATGGAAATTCAATACCATCTTCATTGGCAAGATTCTGACGAATCGATTCGAGCCATGCTTTTACTTGCGCAATAATTTCAGCAGGTACTTTTTTCTGATTGTTATCAAAAAGTTCGTCTAGCCATTTATCAAAAGCTGGGCCTACTGCAATTGCACACAAAAAACCATGAGTCGCTGCAAAATCTAGACCATGCTCGTTGTCATCGCCGTCTAGATAGTCACTCAAAAGGTCTAAATCTAAAGCACTCATTTCAAATCCAGAGTTAGAAACTTAATGCGTAAGCATAGCATTTTCAAGCGCTATGCTGAATCGCTATTTAGTCTTCTTCGTCATCAAAATCATCGTCATCGTCGATGTCGTAATCAAAATCTTTAAGCTCACGTTCAAGACGGCGCTGAGCCAGAAGGTCATCAATAAGTCGGCGCTTTTCTAACGATTCTTTCGCGCTAGTTTTTGCACTGGCCTCATCGAAATTCACATCATCATCACCGTAGTTATCATCTAGTTCAAAATCTGTAGAAGACACCAAAACTACCTCATAATGAAAAAAATTGAAGGGGTCTAGCCGCTATTTATATGGGATATAAAATATTGTCAAGTTTTATTTGTTTTTTTAACATCTAAACTTTAAAAATAGGGCTTTTTTTCTTACCAAAACCTGTGGCATGATATAATCCACCCTGCGTCCTTCATTTTTATGACAGTCACAGTTGACCCATAAAATAATCGATGCATGGGATGAACTTGAAAACAACAATTTCAGCCCCACCTAAATTACTGAATTTAAATTTTTAATATCTCATTGGACAGCTTGATGCTGTACCGTCCTAATGGGATAAACCAGCTATTCACAAGATTTAATGAGACGATCGTGCTAAAATGCACGGTTTTTTACTGCCACAGATTCAACGAAGAGTAAGCAAAGATGAGCGATATGACTTCCCCTACTTCTCAAGTAGCGGCTCTGATTAGCCGAGGCAAAGAGCAAGGTTACCTAACTTTCGCCGAGGTTAACGATCATCTCCCGGACTCAATCACTGAAAGTGAACAGATTGAAGACATCATTCAGATGTTGAATGACGTGGGTATTCCGGTACATGATCGTGCACCAGAAACTGACGATACAATGTTTGAAGGTGGCAGCGAAGCGACTGACGAAGTTGCTGAAGAAGAAGCCGCTGCTGTACTTGCATCTGTTGAAAATGAACCCGGTCGTACCACTGACCCTGTGCGTATGTATATGCGCGAAATGGGTACAGTTGAGCTTTTGACACGTGAAGGCGAAATTAGCATTGCAAAACGCATCGAAGAAGGTATTCGTGACGTTTTACATTCTATTGCTTATTGGCCAAATGCAGTCGAAGTTGTATTACAAGAATATAAAGATTATGAAGCGGGTGAACGCCGTTTAGCTGATATTCTTTCTGGTTATTTAGATCCAGAATCTGACGAAGCCATCCCAGAAGTGATCGATGAAGATGATTCTGAGATCGATGAAGATGAAGCGTCAACCAACAAGCCAACTAAAGATGTCAAACTTGATGATGACGATGAAGAAGAAGAGTCTGAAGGTGATGATGATTCTGAAGGCGAATCTGGTCCAGATCCTGAAATTGCTAAAGCACGTTTCACTGAGCTTGAACAAGCATGGTTAGTCACTAAAGCTGCAATTGAAAAACATGGGCGTAACAGTAAAGAAGCTGCTGCTGCACTTGAAGCACTTGCAACTGTGTTCATGATGTTCAAATTCACGCCACGTTTATTCGACATCATCTCTGATTTGATTCGTAATACCCATGACCAAATCCGTACTTCTGAACGTGAAGTTATGCGCTATGCAGTACGTCGTGGTCGTATGGACCGTACTCAATTCCGTACGTCTTTCCCAGGTCAAGAATCTAACTTTGCTTGGTTAGATGAACAAATTGCTAAAGCACCTGCAGAAATGAAAGGCTATCTTGAAAAAGTCCGCCCTGACGTTCTGGCATTCCAACAAAAAATCGCTGACATCGAGAAAGAACTTGGTTTAGATGTTAAAGGCATCAAAGACATTTCTAAACGTATGTCGATTGGTGAAGCGAAAGCTCGCCGTGCGAAAAAGGAAATGGTTGAAGCTAACTTACGTTTGGTAATTTCGATTGCGAAAAAATACACCAACCGTGGTTTGCAATTCCTCGACTTGATCCAAGAAGGTAACATTGGTTTGATGAAAGCGGTGGATAAATTCGAGTATCGTCGTGGTTATAAATTCTCTACTTATGCAACTTGGTGGATTCGTCAGGCGATTACGCGTTCGATTGCCGACCAAGCACGTACTATTCGTATTCCAGTACACATGATCGAAACCATTAACAAGATCAACCGTGTATCTCGCCAACTTCTTCAAGAAATGGGTCGTGAACCGACACCTGAAGAATTAGGTGAACGTCTAGAAATGGACGAAGTGAAAGTTCGTAAAGTGCTTAAAATCGCGAAAGAACCGATTTCAATGGAAACACCAATTGGTGATGATGAAGATTCCCATCTTGGTGACTTCATTGAAGACGGCAACATCACCTCTCCGATTGATGCTGCAACGTCTGAAGGCTTAAAAGAAGCAACACGTGAAGTTCTTGAAAACTTGACTGAACGTGAAGCAAAAGTCTTGAAAATGCGTTTTGGTATCGATATGCCAACAGACCATACTCTGGAAGAAGTGGGTAAACAGTTTGACGTAACACGTGAACGTATTCGTCAGATTGAAGCGAAAGCTTTACGTAAACTTCGCCATCCATCACGTTCAGAGCATTTGCGTTCATTCCTTGAGAATGACTAACCTATAACTAGGACAATGCAGGCTTGAATATGGGGTTTTCCACCCCATATTATGAGCATGTAGCAAATGATTCCAAATACCTGCTCATTGCAGGTATTTTTAAATAATGAGGTGTCCCATGACTGATATGACTAATCGCGCTCCTTCACGTGAATTGCAAGAGCATCTTTGGGTCTTCCCTATGGACTACCCAATTAAATTGATTGGTAATGCAGGTGAAGAACTTCGCCTAGCAGTGAATGAAATTTTTGTTAAACATTTTCCTGATTTTGATGGCAGCAAAATGACGGTGACGCCATCTCGCACAGGTAAATATCATTCAATTACTGCTCAATTACGTTTTGAAGAGTTAGAACAAGTACATGCGGTCTATGCGGATTTAGCAGCTTGTAAACACATTCGTACTGCGCTGTAATTCTGTTGATGCAATTAAAAAAAGCACGCTTTAGAGCGTGTTTTTTTATGTCTAAATACAATAGTGATCCCCTCAAGTATTCAGTATTTAACCCCCTTTTATACGCTTAATTCATTATAATCCATACATAACTTTGATAGAAAAGGACACGAAATACGTGACTGAAACTGTTCAAAAACCCGAATTAATTATTCGTCAATATAACCACCTGACCCCTTATGCAGACCGCTTTTTAGAGATGAAAACACTCACTGAACAGCGCGATGAAAACACACCTGATGAACTGTGGATTTTGCAACATCCCGATGTATTAACTCAGGGGCAAGCTGGCAAACCTGAACATATTTTGGTGCATAGTAACATCCCTGTGGTACAAACAGACCGTGGTGGGCAAGTCACTTGGCATGGGCCGGGTCAATTGGTGGCTTATTTCATGTTTGACCTAAACCGTTTGGGATGGAATGTTCGTACATTGGTTTCGTATGCCGAAACCCTCATGATCGATTTGCTGAACAAATATGGTATTCAAGCTTATGCCAAGCCTGATGCACCGGGTGTATATGTCAATGAACGAAAGATTGGTTCCTTGGGCTTTAAAATTCGTAAAGGCCGTTCATATCATGGTTTAGCACTGAATATTGATTGCGATTTATTTGGGTTTCATACCATCAATCCATGTGGCTATGCTGGATTAGAAATGGTTCGTATACAAGATTTGGTGCAAGATTACCCTAAATTTGAAAACTTATGCGTCGATATCATTGATACTTTGAAAAACAGTGGTTACTTTAAAGACGTAACAGTCAAACAACTATAAAAGACTTTGCTTTCTCAAATAAAATAATTTAGAGTAAAAGCTCTAAATTTAATAATTATAGATAAGGGATGTACACGTGATTGCAACTAAATCCGTTAAACCCGCGCTCCAGCAGGCCTATGTCAAACTCATGATGGATGTGATTGGCAGAGGTCTGGTCATGGCGAGCCAGGTCGATGAAGAAATTAAACAAGAAGTTGCTAAATTTCCAGTTAATTTTATTTTATCTATGAATGTTTTTCCAAATGGTGCTGCATTTGTCGCGCAAGTCACGGAAGACCACCAACTCAAACTCCTCACACCCGGCACTCAAAAGCCTGACTTAACCATTACGTTTAAGCATTTGAGTCATGCCTTTTTGGTCTTCTCATTTCAAGAAAGTACCGCACAAGCCTTTGCCAATGACCGCATGATCGCCGATGGTGATTTGTCTTATGCAATCCGATTGGTGCGTTGTCTCAACAAAATGGAAGCGTTAATTTTACCTAAATTGGTGGCTGAATTGGCTGTCAAAGAATATCCAACACATTTAAGCCTAAAAGAAAAACTGAGCGGTGCTGCAAATATTTATTTAAAAGTAGCCCAGTCTTATTTAAAACGGAGCGCATAACACATGGCTAAACCATATTACGAATTTTTCTGTCCTGTAAAAGTGATTGCTGGCCATGCTGCTTTAGAACACATTCCATTCGAACTGTCTACTTTAGGTGCTAAACGCCCCATGATCATTACTGACAAAGGCGTTCGCAGTAATCAATTACTTGCACCGATTGAAGCGGCATTTGAAAGTACCGAGACGGTGATTGGCTATATTTTTGATGATGTTCCGCCAGACTCAAGTCTAGAAACCGTACGTAAAGCGGCTCAACTTTACCGCGACAACCAATGTGATGCCATTATTGCCGTCGGTGGCGGTTCAGTGATTGATACCTCTAAAGCAACCAACATCTTGGTATCTGAAGGTGGTGATGACTTACTGAAATACTCAGGTGCGCACAACTTACCTAAACCTTTAAAACCATTTTTTGTGATTCCAACAACCTCAGGGACAGGTTCAGAAGTGACTATGGTCGCTGTGGTTTCTGACCCTGAAAAGAATGTTAAAATGGCTTTTGCATCGAATTATTTGATGCCACATGCAGCAATTCTTGACCCACGTATGACGCAAACTTTGCCGCCTCATCTTACAGCAATGACAGCGATGGATGCGATGACGCATGCCATTGAAGCCTATACGTGCATGGCGGCGAACCCGATTTCAGATGCCTATGCAACTGCCGCAATCAAGAAAATTAGCAATAGCTTATTTGGTGTATTAGATAATACCAGCGATGCACATGGGCGCTTAGAACTTGCACAAGCCTCTACGATGGCAGGAATTGCATTTTCGAACTCAATGGTCGGTTTAGTGCATTCATTAGGTCATGCGCTGGGTGCAGTCGCTCACCTGCCCCACGGCTTATGCATGAACTTATTCTTGCCGTATGTGTTGGAATACAACAAAGAAGTGAATGGCGATAAGATTGCTGAATTGCTATTACCACTGGCTGGTCCTGATATTTATGCACAAACACCGGCCAACCTCCGCGCTGAAAAAGCTATTTCAACGCTTTTAGCCATGCGTGACCGCTTGTTTAGTTTGACCAAATTACCACGTACTTTGAGTGAAACAGGTAAAGTGACTGAAGCTCAATTAGATGAAGTGGCAGAGAAAGCACTGAATGATGGATCGATTATTTATAATCCTAAAGAAGCCAGCTTAGAAGACCTCAAAACTATTCTAAAAAAAGCTTGGTAATTGCTGAAAAATAAGCGAATATAGCGAAAAATTAAGCCTGATGTTTTTTTAAACATCGGGCTTTTCACTTGCAGAACGCAATATCAGTTATTTTTTAATCAAACTGGCATAATTTCTGCTAAAAATAATTTCAAAGTTACTGACAAAATGTACCAATTTGGAGTAGATTGGCGCACTTTTGTTTTAAAACGTAGGGGGGATCGTTCGTCTCAAACGATCCTTAGAATATGACTGATCCTTGATCAACGATAAGAGGATAACGCCGTTGACAAATTACTCTGGGACTCAATCTGCAGCAAAACTGAAAAAAAATCTTGTGCTGTGGCATATCATCATTATTGGTCTGGCATATATTCAGCCTCTAACCTTATTTGATACTTTTGGCTTGGTATCAGACGGAAGTCAAGGACATGTCCCAACTTCTTATATTTTTGCACTTGTGGCCATTCTTTTAACATCAATCAGTTATGGACATATGATCCGCCGCTATCCATCATCGGGTTCGGCGTATACCTATGCTCAAAAATCCATTCACCCAAACGTTGGCTTCATGGTTGGCTGGTCATCTTGGCTAGATTATTTACTTTCACCTCTCGTCAACATTATCTTGGCAGATATTTATCTAAGAGCCTTATTCCCAGATGTAAATAACTGGATTTGGGTAATTGGATTGACTGTAATTATGACGGTCATCAATTTATTTGGTTCACGTTTTGTCGCTCGCTTTAACAGTACTATAGTGTTCGTACAGTTAGGGGTAATCTTCTACTTTGTTTATGAAGTTTACTTACTCCTTACCCAAGGTGTTTATGCAGATGGCACTTTAAATCCAGATAAAGCTGGACTTTGGTCACTTGCTCCTTTTTGGAATGAAATGACCACGATTGGTGCTTTAATTGGCGGTGCGACAATTTTGTGTTTTTCTTTCACAGGTTTTGACGCATTATCATCACTTGCGGAAGAAACCAAAGATGCTGAAAAAACCTTGCCTAAAGCAATTTTCTCAACCGCATTAATTGCCGGCATTATATTTATTGTCAGCACATATTTTATCCAGCTATTTTTCCCTAGCAATGCAAATTTGTATTTTAATCCATTGGATGAATCACAACCGGTAATGCTGGAAGCGCTTGGCAACACAACAATTTTAACCGCAATTACTGGTATTGCATTCAAAAATCTAGTGCTCTATTTTGCAGTTATCGCCGTTCTTGCTTCAGGTATTTCGGCACATGCGGGTGTATCACGCTTAATGTATGTCATGGGCCGTGATGGTGTGATTAACAAAAAGATTTTTGGTCATATTAGCCCTAAACTCCACACACCAACTTATAATATTTTAATTGTTGGTGTAGTTGCACTTACTGCGGGTTTCCTTGATCTTGAGCATATTGTTAACCTAATCAGCTTTGGTGCATTAACTGCATTCAGTTTTGTCAATTTTTCTGTAATTTCACGTTATGCATTACGTGATGGAAGAACTAAATCATTAAAGGAAATCATTAACTATGTGATTATTCCTACACTTGGTTTTGCCAGTGTATTCCTAATGTGGTTAGAAATTGATGAGATGGCACTTAAACTAGGACTAGCTTGGGCTGTTATTGGTGTTGGTTATTTAGCATACAAAACCAAAGGTTTTAAACACCCTGCGCCGCAACATAACGAATTTGATGATAAATTCTAATCAAGTTTATCTCTAAACAAAAAAGGCGCTTAAAGCGCCTTTTTTGTTTTAAATATACCAATTAAGGTTGTATGGATTTTCTAGATTGCTGAAATTGAATTGAAATTTCTTCACACTTGTCTGGTGTATTGCCTTTTAATTCAACCGATGCTCCATCACCGTGTGACCATATACCATCTTCAACAGTCTCTAAATTTACAGCTGCTTCAAATATATGCTGTTGTTGTGGATAGAGTTTGATATCTATAGGTGTATCACATACTTGTTTTGGAAAATATGGTCTAACCTGCTCGAATAATTGCATGGTTAATGGCATATCACATTGCAAATGAATGGTGACTGGTACGCTATTGGTATTTTTTAAGATCAATTGAACATTTTGCGAATTAAGATCCGCTTGGGCAGCAGGTATTTCTACATACGTTTTTGTGTCAATCGACTGACGATCAAATGGATTGAGGAAGGCTAATTTACGTTCCACGCCATAACAAGAATCCTGCACGGAAGCTGAAAACTCTAAATATCGTGTCCCCAAGATAATTGTTCCGCGGCCATCCCCTGCATGACCGATATCAATGATTGGATCACCTGTACCTTCAATTGTAACCCCACCACTTCGAAAAAACTCTATGTCACAACCCGCTAAAACGCTGATCAAGCCACAAAGGGTTAAAGTCTTAAAATTTAATTTTCGCATCATGTTGATAAACTCCAAAGCGAAATGCACGATTTGCTTCAGGATTCCCGTCATCCATTGCGCAACGCTCCACGGCAAGTTTTAAAAGTTGTAGTGAGTATTTCTGCCAAAGCTCTAAGCTCATTTCATGTAATTTATTAATCGATTCTTCTGTTAATTCGTCAGCACAAATGGCTTGTTCTAAGTAAGGTATTTCATCAGGATTCAATAAATTATGCAAACCCGCTTCTAAATGCGCTTGAACATTTCGTGTTAAAATTTTACGTGCTTCTAACTGCGAAGGATCAGGAATAAAACGACGCTGTTGTAAATATATCTGCCCATCTTTTTCTGTCGCAATTTCAAGCCTTATAAGCTCGTTGAGTACTGAACGCGGATGACGTTCTGTTGAAATTCTTTTCACCAGCATTTCAAAGCTATTTTCTGACTCACTGCTAAATGGTAAAGAATCCCCCCAACCTTCTGCAAGCCACAAACCCATCACACGTGATGGCACACTAATCGGCTCCGAAACAGTCGCTTCGGTCAAATCCTTACCTTCAGAAATCACTTCTTTATAAGCAGTCACGTCTTTACGGTGTAGGCCAGAAAGTAAACTGATCGCGGAAATCGTCGGTTTTTGATCGATACGCTCTAACTCTTGTACAGCTTGTTGGAAAAAAACCGGTTTCAATGCAGCAGTAAACTCGGTATATCCCACACCTGAGCGAATCAGCCATTGGCTCAGCTCATTCATCAGCACCAATACTTGCTGTAAATTTTGATCTGCCTCATTAGTGAGAAGTTTGCTCATTGAATTGCCATGAAAATTAGACTGCATAAGTGAAATTTTCGCATTGTTTAATCTACTTCACAATTTTTATCTGATGAGATCTTGAGGATATTCAGTAAAAAAATGATTATTTACATTAAAATGCGTAAAAGAAACACTGATCGAGATATCTAAACTTTCAACACTATGCCACCAACCAATTGGGATAAATAAGGTTTCCCCTGGTTGCAAAATGCACTCGAACGGTGTCACATTTTCTAACAGTGGATAGGCTACTAGATCAGCCTTTGCGACGTCTGAAACCTGACTGAATACCCAATGATCGTTATACATATACGGCATTTGCCATGCAGGAATCAAAGTCACTTTTTTACGTCCATAGATTTGTGCCAACATATTATTGGTTAAGTCATAATGCAGTGGTGTAAATGTGCCTGCAGGGCCAAACCATAAAAAATGTCGATCTTTGATCTCTTTTTGACAATAAGCTTTGGCGAAGTCACCTAGATCTTCACTAATCTTTTGCATGAATTGCTTATTTTGAGCGGCGTTATTCGCAGTTAAATAAATGTCATTGCTGTGCTTAGTGGCTTTAATTTGTGCGACAAAATCTTGCATCAAAATAATACGTTTCAATTGTACCGATTTTTTTTCAAAATCTTGATGCTGCTCACGATGCATCTGGACTTCAACCAACTCATTTTCAAAATGCTGTGCAAAATAATCAGGACTCCATTTATGCAATGCAGGCCAATGTTGTATCCCACCTTTTAAAATGACTGGTCGCATCTGGCTATAATACCGCTCTATAAATGTTTCAAAATCAGGTGTTTCTATGCAATCGATTGTGGATGGAATATGGTCGTTCAATTGATTCAATTGACCCATCACCTGTAATAGCCAACGCTGTTTATTCTGCTGTTGCTGTACTTGCTTCAGTTTTTTAAAAATTACGTTATTGTTTACACGCTTTAGAAACTGAATGATTAAATGATTTGAAATATTTTTTTGCTTAATTTTTTCTAAAATTTCATCTGTCTCTAAGCCCTCAAGACTGTATTCCAAAAGTTCATTTTGCAGCTGTTCTGAAAGTTGATCTGCATCAGAAAATAAGTATTGATCCGCCCTTGGGCTTAATCCATGTGATTGTAAAATTAGACTTATTTTCTGTACATCGCAACCATTTTCAATATTTTCATTCAACCAATTTTGCCATTCCGTCGGTAAGGACTGATACCAATTTTTACTTTGCTTTAGATGTTCACTCTGGCTTTCTACATTCATCTTCACCACTCCACCCTCTTTACAAGTGAAGTATAAATGATCTATTTTAAAAATGCTAAATTTTCGCATTTTATAATTATTTAAACACCGCGAATGTTATGAATCCGTCAAATATCACGCGGAATGACATAACAAAGTAAAGGAGAAAGTTCATGAAAATTCGTCATTTAGTCATTGTTAGCAGTCTGTCTTTAGCTTCAATACCGGTATATGCAGGTTTTGCCGATACCATGCGTGATTTAAGAAATACGCTGAATCAATTTAATGAAACATCCAAAGAAGTATCGAATACCGCAAAAGAATGGACAGGTAGTCGGGCCACGACTAACTCAAATTATGCTGCAAATGGTTTCAGCATGGGACAGCAACTCAGACCTAAAATTAATAATCTACCGCTTTATCAAACTGCCGATAAATCGAGCCAAGTCATTAATAAACTGTCAAAAAATGCAGACATTATTTTTGCGGGAAACATGACTAAAACAGGTTTGATCGAAGTCACTACAGAACATGGCAATGGCTGGATTGAGTCACACCTTGTGCAATAAATCTAGATTTTAAAAGTTTATACAACTGCATCAGCCGTACATAACAACTTCACTCTATTGAGCACTAGTCATGAATAATAATCACAAAATCAGCATTATCGCTGCTGTATTTACGACATTGGTGGGCTGTGGTGGATCAAGCTCCAATGATGATGGCGCGACACCTACACCTACACCTACACCTACACCTACACCTACACCTACACCTACACCTACACCTACACCTACACCTACACCAACACCAACGCCAACGCCAACGCCAACGCCAACGCCAACAACTGTAGCGGATAAATTCACAGGAGAATGGATTCAAGGGAATTCTGCCCTCGGTAACAATAATTGCGATTTACCACAAATTTCAATTCATAAAACCAGTGAAAACTCAGTCAGTGCAGTGAACGAAGAACTAAAATATGCGGTACACAATAGTTCAAGTAAAACTTGCAGCGGTGAATTTGTTTCCAAACGCTATCAATTACTTCATGACATGGTCATGAGTGAAATACAGCCGGCTGCAACACTAAATAACTTTGAATATCATTCGATTAAGTTTCAACCAGTCAGAGGTGGCGCGACGAGCAACCGTGTCTTAACTTTTTTAAATAATCATTCTTTCTGTGTAATTAACGCGACGATTTCAAATCCAAGCTATATCATCATGCAACGAGGTCTAATTACCGACCCACTCAAGGACAGCCGCTGCTATACAAAAAATTCCAATGAATTCTTCACCAATTTAAAACCGAAAACCAAAATCACAACTGCAGTTTTTAAGTCTGAGAGCTTTATTAATACGACCGACACAGTAAACTTCTTGGCTCAGCTCAATACAATGGGACAAAGCGGTTATAAGTTAATTGGCTATGATACTAAAACCCTGGACAATGGTAATGTTAATAGCTACATGAAACTTGCCAATGAAAATACGCGTTTCAATCATATTGTGGCAGACCGTACAGCACCCTCTATCGCTGACATATATTTTACATGGCGTAATCAGTTAAATGAAAAAGGCAAATCAGGCTATCAATACTTGCATAGCGTCAGACCAACCAATACCCTGAATTTCAAAGATTATTTTATTAAGAAGGAAAATGATACCGCGACATATACTTACGACAGCGGCTATGTTTCCCCGCTCGTAGACCCAGTGCAACTGGAAACTATGCTCAATACACTGGGTGCCCAAGGCTGCCGTATTATTCAGTTCAAAAGCTATTTCACAGGTTTACGACCTGAAGTTCTGAACGGCAAACAAAATAGTCCTAAAGTTGCAACCTGTATAAATAGCAGCGCACACCATGGCACTTACAGCTATCGCTATAAAACTTACCCAACCGGCAGCAATAGTGTAGAGCGCAGCATAAAATTACAGGAGATGATCGATGAGCAAGCTAAAGACGGTTACCGCTTAGTCAGCCGTGCTTTAGATATGAGTTCAACCACCAAAAACGGCATGCTGTTTATGAAAGACAGCGAAAACACTAATGTCGGTGAGTTTAAAGTCTTTAGTGAAACTGTCTTTGCAACGTCGACATTTAACGACGTCTTACTGAAACGTCTTCAGCAGCAAGGTCAATTGGGTTGGTTATACACCAGCGGTCAACTGCTGTTTGCAAATAATCCAAAACATCTACAAACAGAACTGAGTGACTTTAATTTAATTGATTAATTCATGAGGTATCTCGAGCTTTTCCATGTCCTTTATTTTTTACATCAAGGACATGGATCATTCACATAAATCAAAGCAGTGATAAAAATCACTTATTTTAAGCGGCAATTAAAACCCATCTTGGTATCAACGATATTATTTTCATAACCTAAGCTTTGAATAAATTGATTGCGGTCTGATATTTGTTTTTGATCCGCTTGACTCAATCTTGCTTTATTTTTTTGTGCCAACCCATAGGTTTCATTCACTAAACCCTGATAGATCCCGCAAACTTCCTGACGCTTGGACTTTTTCAATTGACGACCACCATACCATGAACGTTCAAAATCGTCGGCTTTTAGTGTTTTTCCCCATTCCTCAATACGCTGATTTTGTCTTTGCTGCATTTCCAGCATGCCCTGCTGGATTTCAGCCTTAGTAAAAGGCTTGATCACCTCAACCTTCGGTACAACTGGAACATTTTCTGTAGTTGCAGTGACGGTCACTGCTGTCTGTTCCGTTGTGGTTGATACGGTTGGATTAGCCCAACTCATTGATGAAATGAATCCGGTCGCAAATACGACACCAAAAGCTTTTAAATTTATAGATTTCAAGTTTTAAGTACCCATTTTATTTCTTCACAGTGTTCTTATACACATTTTTATATTGATGCTGAAGTTTTTAAGCCCTTATTTTACAAAACTTCATTGCTGTAAATGGTTCACTGTGTTCACTCCCAATAAAAAAGCCGCTCGATAGAGCGGCTTTTTGAACAGATCACACTTAGACCAATTCTTTAAAGTCTTGCTGACGCCAAGCTTCATATAAAATCACAGCAGTAGCATTAGACAAGTTTAAACTGCGTGAATTTGGTGCCATCGGCAGGCGAATCCAATGTTCTTTCGGGAACATCATACGGACATCTTCTGGCAAACCACGTGTTTCTGGCCCCATCAACAGCGCCACAGGACGGTTTAAATTGGAGGTATGCGGTGTTTCAAAACCTTTGGTGGTTAATGGATAAATGGCATCCATCTCAATACCTTGCGCTTTTAAGCCCGCAAGACATTCTTCAAAGTTTTCCCACACTTTCATGTGCGCCCATTCATGATAATCCAAACCGGCGCGGCGAAGTTTTTTATCATCCAGCTCAAAACCTAATGGCTTGACCAAATGCAACTGCGCTCCAGTATTGGCACATAAACGAATGATATTCCCTGTATTTGCAGGAATTTCTGGCTCGTATAAAACAACATGGATCACAGTTTTTTTCTCTACTCTTTAGTTAAATAATGGCTTAAAGCTCAGGCTACAGTTTCAAAGCTGAAGCATAAGTTTAGATGGTACTACAAGCGCGTGCTTATCTACGTTGCTTAGCTTTCGCATTACAATTTGACAATACCAGAACTTGCTTATCCTCTTTGCTCATGCATAGCCTTCACCTTGCACGTGGACAATTCAGCAGCCTGCTTATCCTCTTTGCTCAGGCATAGCCTTCGCCTTGCGCTCGGGCAACGCGTTGCGTTGCTTATCCTCTTTGCTCAGGCATAGCCTTCGCCTTGCATTTGGACAATTGAGCAGCTTGCTTATCCTCTTTGCTCAGGCATAGCCTTCGCCTTGCGCTCGGGCAACGCGTTGCGTTACTTATCCTCGCTCATGCCATTGAAGCTGTTCACGCAGACTCACCACATCACCAATAATCGTCAATGTAGGCGCCTGAATTTGGTATTCACTGACTTTAGATGCAATATCTGCCAATGTCCCGACCACGACTTTTTGTTCAGGTGTCGTCCCTTTAGAAACCAATGCGACAGGCATGTCTGAACGCTGCCCATGCGCGATGAGTTTCTCACAAATTTTTTCTAGACCGACCAAGCCCATATACAGCACAAGCGTTTGATTTTGATAAACCAACTCATTCCAAGGCAGCTCAGGCGAACCTTCTTTCAGATGGCCTGTCAGGAAGCGTACACTTTGCGCATAATCACGATGCGTTAAAGGAATCCCTGCATAAGCCGAACAACCAGATGCAGCAGTAATCCCTGGAACGACTTGGAAGGCAACGCCTGCCGCAAAAAGTTCCTGAATTTCTTCACCGCCGCGGCCAAAGATGAATGGATCTCCGCCTTTTAAACGGCAGACACGTTTGCCTTCACTTGCATATTTCACCAGTAAGGCATTGATGCCTTCTTGCGGAACAGCATGATTAGATCGTGCTTTACCTACGTAAATTTTTTCAGCGTCACGGCGGCAGAGGTCCATAATCGGCTGAGAAACCAAACGGTCATAGATCACCACATCCGCTTGCTGCATTAAACGCAGGGCTTTTAAGGTCAGCAGTTCAGGATCACCCGGCCCTGCACCCACCAAATACACCTCGCCTTTCGGCTGTTTCCATTCCAATATGGCCTGTTCAATCAAACGATTGGCTTCGGTCAAATTGTCATTAAATACCTGCTCTTTGAGCGGACTTGCATACAAGTCTTCCCAAAAAATACGGCGTTCATCTGGATTGACGATTTTGGATTTAACGGCTGCGCGCCACTTACCTGAGAACTCAGCCAGTTTGCCCATGCCATGCGGTATTGAGCTTTCTAACTGGGTGCGTATTTGACGCGAGAGTACTGGCGATGTGCCATTGGATGCTACGGAGATGACCAGCGGAGAACGGTTAATAATCGCAGGAACCATAAAACGGCAATGCGGCGGATCATCAACACTATTGACCAAGACATTTTCAGCTTCGCAGGCTTCAAAAACCGCCTGATTGACCGCTTTGTCATTGGTTGCTGCAATCACTAAACGAAACTGACGCAGCGCAATAGCATTTTCTTGATAAACCGATTCGTGATAAATCGAGTTGAGATATTGACCTTGGGTTTTATTAACCAAGGTCAATAAATCATCTTCAATTTCGGGTGAGCAAACTGTCAGCTGAGCGCCCGCTTTTGCAAGCAGCACAGCCTTTCTATATGCAATTCGACCACCACCAACAATCAGACAAGGTTGCTGCTGCAACTTCAAAGAGATTGGAAAGATATCCACACACGACCTCAATAGTTTAAATCTGATTGTCTTAAGCAATTTTTGTGCACAAATGTATGCACTTTATCGACTATTAATCGATAAATTCAGCACCGCCCATATATGGACGAAGTACTGCTGGAATTTCAATTGAACCGTCTGCACGTTGATAGTTTTCCATCACGGCAAGTAAAGTACGACCAACTGCCAAACCTGAACCATTCAGCGTGTGTACAAACTCAGTTTTCTTTTGGTCAGCACGGTAACGCGCTTTCATACGGCGTGCTTGGAAGTCACCCATGCATGAGCAAGATGAAATTTCACGGTAGGTATTTTGACTTGGCACCCAAACTTCTAAATCATAAGTTTTGATTGCACCAAAGCCCATGTCTCCGCCACACAGAACGACTTTACGGTATGGTAAGCCTAATGCTTGAAGAATACCTTCGGCATGACCCGTTAATTCTTCCAAAGCATCCATCGAAGTTTCAGGTTTTACAATCTGAACCATTTCTACTTTGTCAAATTGGTGTTGACGGATCAAACCACGTGTATCACGGCCATACGAACCCGCTTCACTACGGAAACATGGCGTATGCGCTGCATATTTTAATGGCAAACGTTCTGGATCAATGATTTCATCACGCACGAAGTTGGTTACAGGCACTTCTGCAGTCGGGATCAGGTAGTATTCTTTTTCGCCTTGAAGTTTGAATAAATCCTCTTCAAATTTAGGCAATTGGCCTGTACCACGTAAAGAATCTGCATTAACCAAATACGGTACATAAGCTTCGGTATAGCCATTTTCCAAAGTATGTTTATTTAACATAAATTGAGTAATTGCACGTTGTAAACGCGCCAATGGGCCTTTGAGTACGCTAAAACGAGTACCTGTCAATTTGGTTGCGGTTTCAAATTCTAAACCGCCCATCATTTCACCCAAGTCAGTATGGTCTTTGATCTCAAAATCAAACTGACGTGGTGTACCCCATTTGAAAACTTCAACATTGTCGTTTTCGTCTTTACCTTCTGGCACAGACTCATGAGGTAAATTCGGAATCGATAAAGATTTGGCTTCAAGTTCAGCCTGAAGCTCAGAAAGTGCAACTTCTGCGGCTTTAATTTCATCACCAATAGCAGACATACGTGCCATGATTTCAGATGCATCACCGCCAGCTTTTTTAATTTGACCAACTTGTTTTGCACCAGCATTACGTTCAGCTTGTAACGACTCAGTTTTAGACTGAATTTCCTTACGGCGAGCTTCAAGGTCTGCCCACTCTGCTACGTTGAGTTGAACACCACGTTTTGCTAAGGCTAAGTTTACAGCCTCAATATTATTTCTGAGTAATTTCGGGTCGATCATAGCCAATCTTAAGTAAAGAAAAAAACTGGCTATAGTGTAAGCTCTTAACACTCAAAAATACAGTGACCGAGCTTACAGCTGCCCCTTATTAGACCAATAATCTTGCTGCAAATTGTCTTATTTGGTTTCGTAATTTGGCAAACTTGGTAAATATTCAGGTTTAAATAGCCCTTTAGCCATAAAATATGGAAGTTTTAGCTCAGGCATGCCCTCTGCGTAGCTCGCCAATTCATACAGCGGATAAGCAAATACGATCCCGTTCGCGCCATAATAAAAATTATCGCTTAACTGAAGTTTTGAACGTTCAATATCATGACTATCTAACCACATATAGTTGGCATCAAAAAGTGCGCTAATCACTTTCGCATCTGCACCTTTGACCAAGACATCTTGTAAAGCCAAACGTTTTTTGGCTTTTAAATCAAAATTGACATATTCAACATGAGACATGCCATGAGCAGCATGCGCTGCGTAGGTATAGCTTTCGATTGCAAAAGTTGCGATATGTCCCCACTGACTAATATATCGAATAGAAGTGGTACTTTGACTTAGGCCTGCATCCGTCTTGTCTGATAAATCGATTTTTTGATTCGGCTCAGTTGAAAATGCAATTGGATCTGCCTTTTTAATTCGGTCTGTAAAATATTGATTGATCCAATCAACATTGGTTTCAACCGTTTGGATCGTATATTGGGTACAGCCTTCCGCATCGCAAGCCTGTGCTTTTGGTAATTGCATCGCAACTGATTTAGATTGAATAAGTGGAATCGCATCAGCGACGACTGCTGGCTTCTGTTCCGTTGTTTCACCTTCAACAGGTTCATTTCGAGGATGGCAGGCCGTTAATGACCCGATTAAAACCACAGCTGAAACAGCCCAAGCTATATTATTCATATGATTTTTTTTCATCCCAAAATTCCCTATAGCAACAGTCAAAACCACAAGTCACTTCATTTAAGCAAACTGTGAATATCAGCATACTACTAAATTTCTCTTATATTCAGCTTGCTGGCTTTACATTTCTCCATAAAAAAAAGCAGACCGATGTCTGCTTTTTTTCGTTCATGACAATTATTGATCAATAATGTCCGTACCTTTTGGAGGTACAAAGTTAAAGGTTGACGCTGGAATAGACGCATTCACCTTCACATTATTGAAACGTACATGGGTTGTTTGACCTAGTGAGTCTTGGAGAATCATTAAAGTCGGCGCATTTTTCGCACCAAAACTAATGGTTAAGCTTTGAAACACACCATCATCACTTTTTGGATATAAAGTGTAATAAGTTTTGGTCTTATTCGGCTGTGTAATACGATAAGACTTCATGATTTGAGCCGTATTACCCGACAATAATAATGCAGGCGTATTCGCAACTTGGTCATCTAAGCTTTGGCGTACTGCTTGTTGTAGGTCTGGGTCATAGATCCAAACTGTTTTACCTGTAGTCGCAATGGTTTGCTTAGATGGGCTGGTTGTTTCCCAATAGAATTTACCCGGACGCTGAACTTTCATTACCCCAGTAAAAGTCTGGTTCATATGCTGCGCACTTAAACCTTTCTTTTGAGTGGCTTTCGGGTTGGTCACTTTTGTAGTTTGCTGAAAGTTAGCAGTAAAACTTTTAATACCCGATAATTGTTTCACCAAATTGGCAGTTGCCTGCTGCTCCGACGCTGCAACTGGTGCCGCGAATACTGTCGTACTCATAACCGGTGCCAGTGTCGCTGCACCTAATGCCATAGCACAGATGGTTTTACGAAGCATTTTCATAGATTCACCTTTTATATTTGCATCAACGCAATTTGTTAGATGGCTCCATCTTAAACCACTTTCATTGACTAAATTTAGAGAAAATAAGAAGTTTTGTATGGTTATTAATGCAAATTGCTGTTTTTTATTCATCATGATGGAGAAATATAAAATAAAAAGGCACTTGACTTGACTCAAATGCCTTTCAAATAATTAAACAACATTTTAGCAATTTCAACATTCCAATATTGAGTTATTTCCATTGCCAACCGATCGATGCCCCAGCGCCAAAGTCACCTTCAGAGTTCCCTGTTGCAGCCAATTTATAGACATATTTATTGCTCTCAGTTACTCCACTAAAACCTACTGCATAGCCTTGTGAACCTTCCCAAGTCCCCATACCTACACTGAACATGTTGTATCCAGCATCTGTCGGTTGCGGTAAGGAGGCGATTGCAATACTTGAAGCAACAGCACCATAAACATTATCTTTAAATTTATTGAAATTATGGTTCAATTCATTCACACGTTGGTTGGTATAACTATTGGCTTGATTGAGTACATTTGCCCCATGCTGATCTGTATATGCATTTGAACTATTTAGCACTTCTAGATCTGCTTGACGCATTTGTTTCACATTCACCGCATCGGTGTCTGCCGTACCAGCTGCCACATGAATAATTTGCCGCTCTGCACCAGCCGAGCCAACAGAAACCGTATTATTGCGATTAGAGCTTGAACCATTGCCTAGTACAACAGCATTATTTGCCGATGTGTTGATATTGTTACCAATCACATAGGTATTATTACCTGTGACTGTGTTATTTGAACCTACTGCACCAGAGCCATCACCATTGACGGTATTGTTTACACCGAGGGCAATAGACTGATTACCATCAGCTTTATTACCGGCACCGACTGCAATCGCATCTTGTCCATTCGCAGTTGGTTTAGGTGCTGTATTGGCAACATTTGATTGGATTTTAATGTACGGATCTGTTCCTTTTAAGCTCAATAACCAGTCCACTTCAGTACCGACAAATCCATTTTTTATCGCAAGTTCATATGCACTGAAACCATTTTCACCTGTTAGCCCTTGTGCGCCAACTGCACCACTTAGACTTTCTAACCATTGGTCTTCATTGCCTTCATAACCATTGTTCACCGCAACTTGATAAGCACTTGCACCATCTAAACCATTGCTACCATTCAGACCGTTCAACCCATCCTTACCATCGATGCCGTCTCGGCCATTGAGTCCATCTTTACCGGTTGCACCTGTAACACCTACTGCACCTGTAACACCTACTGCTCCGGTATCACCTTTAGCTCCGGTTGCACATGTAGCGCCTGTTGCTCCTGTATCGCCTTTTTCACCAGCAGGACCTTAAGGACCCATTGGCCCTGCTGGACCAGGAATACCACTATTGTAACGATTACAAGTATGCCCATGATGTGATGAACCACTCCCACCGGCCCATGCAATTGAACCTAGAGAAAGTAAAATACTCACAGCAAGTAATTTTGGTACAGCTTTAATAGCGATTGAAGTTATTTCACCAAGTCCTAGTGTCTTTTCAAATGCAATTTGTTGGCTTTTATCAGGACAATTCCTTTTCTGATAGTCAGCATTGATAAAAACTGTATTCAATATTTTATTCATGTCCTTATCCTTTTTTTGTATTTGTACTCCTCTATTACGCTCTTTATATTTTGTGATTTAAGTCACTGTTTATGGTGATTTATTGCTTCATACATCGTTTATAACAATCAAGAAAAATACCTCACATTTTCATCAGACGAAAAAAAAACCCGCAAAAATGCGGGTTTTTTTCTATTAAAGCTTACGCTTCAACAGATACGTAGCGACGACCGAATTGGCCTTTCACTTCGAATTTCACAACGCCGTCAGCAGTTGCAAATAAAGTATGGTCACGGCCCATACCTACATTTACACCAGCGTGGAATTCAGTACCACGTTGACGAACGATGATGTTAC
Source organism: Acinetobacter sp. YH01024 (assembly GCF_013420195.1). Lineage (NCBI taxonomy): Bacteria > Pseudomonadati > Pseudomonadota > Gammaproteobacteria > Moraxellales > Moraxellaceae > Acinetobacter > Acinetobacter sp. YH01024. The sequence goes on along the minus strand of NZ_VOYQ01000022.1, from coordinate 17,992 downwards.
CAGCAGTCACAGATTGACCGCCGTAGATTTTAACACCCAACATTTTTGGGTTCGAGTCACGACCGTTTTTAGTCGAACCACCGGCTTTTTTAGTTGCCATGTCTACTTACTCCTCGTAATTAGCCTGAAATAGCTGTAATTTTCAACTCAGTGAACCATTGACGGTGACCTTGTTGTTTACGATAGTGTTTACGACGACGCATTTTGATGATGCGGATTTTGTCGTGACGACCATGGCTAACTACTTCAGCAGTTACTTTAGCGCCAGCTACTACTGGTGCACCAATTTGAATGCTGTCACCGTTAACAAGCATCAACACGTCATCAAAAGTAACAGTTGAGCCAGTTTCAGCTTTCAATAATTCTACTTTAAGGGTTTCACCCTCAACTACACGGTGTTGTTTACCACCGCTTTGGATTACTGCGTACATTTAAGTACTCCAAACATGCCCGTGTTGTCGTGCCGGTAAAGGGATATACCGATCTTAAAACGATCGTCACTGGGGTTTCGCAAAGGCAAAGATTTTAAGGGATAACCCGAAAAACAACAAGTCATTTCCGTAAAATATTAGATGAGTATGCGTTTATTATATAAACAGTGTCATTAAAACCATTAAAATGAGTGCTCTATTTCACTTATCATGCTTTTGGCAAGGTTTGACATAGATTTTTAGCAACAATTCGCTAATATACACTGGACTGACATCAACAACATGCTGTTCAAACAACATGCTAAAGATAAAAGTCTGTTAAAAAATAAGTACAATACTTCCGCTTGATGAAAAAAATCACTTAAGATTAAGTCAATTGAGTAAGTTCTTATCTGTTATTCATATAACAAATTGCTACACTACGTCTGTAATTCAAAAATTATTGAGGTTTCTCTTCATATGACCATCGACTTTAAGCAAGATATTCTCGCGCCTGTTGCTACTGACTTTGCTGCGATGGACAAATTTATTAATGAAGGGATCACGTCTAAAGTTGCCTTGGTCATGGCAGTCAGTAAACATGTGGTTGAAGCAGGCGGTAAACGCATGCGTCCCATTATGTGCTTACTTGCAGCAAAGGCTTGTGGCGCAGAAGATTTAGAAAAACACCGTAAACTTGCAGCAATTATAGAAATGCTGCATACCGCGACCTTGGTACATGACGACGTAGTCGATGAATCGGGTTTACGCCGTGGCCGCCCAACAGCAAATGCGACATGGAATAATCAAACTGCCGTACTTGTGGGTGATTTTTTGATTTCTCGCGCTTTTGATTTATTGGTGGATCTAGACAGCAAAGTTTTACTCAAAGACTTTTCAACGGGTACCTGTGAAATTGCTGAAGGTGAAGTTTTACAACTTCAATCACAGCACCAACCTGAAACCACTGAACAAACCTACTTAGATATTATTCACGGTAAAACATCACGTTTATTTGAGCTCGCTACCGAAGGTGCAGCGATTTTGACGGGTACACAAGAGTACCGTGAACCTCTTAGAAAATTTGCCGGACACTTTGGAAATGCCTTTCAAATTATTGACGATATTTTAGATTACACCTCAGATGCTGAAACATTAGGTAAAAATATTGGTGATGATTTGATGGAAGGTAAACCAACTTTACCTTTAATCTCGGCCTTAAAGAATACCACTGGCGAAGAGCATGACATTATTCGCCGCAGTATTGCCACAGGTGGTACGGCAGATTTAGAGCGTGTTATTCAGATTGTACAAAGCTCTGGGGCACTTGATTATTGTAGCCAACGAGCGACTGAAGAAACTGAGGCAGCACTAGCCGCTTTAGCAGCGCTACCAGATACTGAATATCGTCAAGCTTTAATCAACCTCGCAAACTTGGCATTACACCGAATTCAATAATTAACAATATTCCTCGTAATTCCCCTTGCCTATGCATATAAAACTGAATGATATCTTTTTGACCATGCAGCAACAGCTCGATACCCCTCGGGCTGTGCTGGATGAAAACTTGCTGATCGAATTGGTCAACCGAATTCGACCAGAAGATACAAAAAATACCGACGAAATTAAGAAAAAATTTCAGGCTTTCATCCAAGCTTTACTCATCACGCCAGATGCAGCCTCTACCCTGCAAAGCTTTGTTCTAAAACTCATTAGCCGATATAAACAAACCAGTTTATATGCGGACACGGGTATTTTGTCTCTCGATGGTTTTTGGGGACAACTGTTCCAACGTCTTGGCGCACATTTTCTTCCCCTGATCAATGACGAAACTCAACTACAAGATTTAGTCCGTCGAGTTTTTTATCGTCATAACGACAAATATTGGCTGGACAATATTGATGATCAGCAATGGATGCAGCTCTTTCGATTGTTTAACCAAGGCCATAGCAATCAGGAAGAAAAAAAGAAAATTCGCCGTGAGTTAATTAAAGCCATTACCGTTTTGTCCTATCGGGTAAGTGGTATTGGCTTATATCCTGAATTTATTAATGCACAGCCTGAACTGACCGAATATGAATCACCTTTTTTGGTGCAAAACCGCGAAATAAACGATTTTATTCAGCAGTATAAAAAGCTCCATCAAAGTGCTGAAGAAATGAGTGCTGTGCTACCGCCAGATGCTTCTCAAGCGTTGGTAATGCTGGAACAATGTCGTGATGTGGTGCTGAAGATTCGGCGTGCGACCAAACGAATTGGTGTAAGTGTCAGCCTGACTTACTTATTGTCGCTTTTAGAACAGTGTTTAGATCGCTTAGAAATCTTACTCAACCTGATTGTTGAAGAAGATGATGTCCGCTATGTGTCTATGGGTAGTTTACTCAGTGATGTGACGTCAGCGATTTATAGCGAGCGCAGTGTGCGCGATTTGCTCGCCACCAATAGTGAATTGGTTGCCCTACAAGTCACCGAAAACGCAAGTAAAACTGGCGAACACTATGTAAGTACGGACAAACAAGGCTTTATGAGCATGTACCGATCTGCGGCAGGTGCCGGTGTGATCATTGCATGTATGGCAACTTTAAAAGTGCTGATGGCCCGTGTCAGCATGGCACCGCTCATGCAAGCCATTTCATATAGTCTGAACTACTCTTTCGGCTTTATGCTGATTCATGTCTTACATTTTACGGTTGCTACCAAACAGCCTGCGATGACAGCTGCCGCCCTTGCCTCGACAGTTCAACATCGTAAAGGCTCGAAAATGGCGCAGATTGCCGAACTTGCCGCGCTGATTATTAACATCATTCGAACCCAGTTTATTGCAATCTTAGGCAACATTAGTATTGCGATTCCTGTTGCAGCATTGATCGCCCTCAGTTGGGACATGGCTTTACATGAGCCATTAATGAATCATGCAAAAGCAGCTAAAACCTTACACGACCTCAATCCATTTACCTCATTGGCTGTGCCACATGCTGCGATAGCTGGGGTATGTTTGTTTTTATCGGGTTTGATTGCCGGTTACTTTGACAACATGGCGATCTATCGCAAAGTTGGACCACGGATTCAAGCACATCCAAAGTTAAAACGCATCATGGGTCAAGAGAGACTGGATAAGCTTGCCGCTTACATTGAGCGAAACTTAGGTGCTTTAGCAGGTAACTTCTTATTCGGGATCATGCTAGGCAGTATGGGAACGATTGGATTTATTTTTGGTTTACCTTTAGATATTCGCCATATCGCCTTCGCCTCTGCCAACTTCATTCAAGGCCTCATCAATATTAATGGTTCACCAGACATTGGCTTAATCATTGTGTCATTCTTAGGAGTTATTCTGATCGGTCTGACTAACTTATTCGTCAGTTTCACGTTAACCATTATTGTGGCACTACGGGCACGTCGCGTAAGATTTGAACAATGGAAACCACTGGCTAAATTGGTGATGACTCATTTTCTAACGCGACCAAGTGACTTTTTCTGGCCACCAAAAGCCCCACTTGAAGTTGAAGATGGCACACAAGCCAGTAAGAACAATCATTAGCAGATTTGTGTTTTATTTTAGTAAGATGTAAATGAACACAAAAAATAAAATCAGTATGATTTACACAGACTTGAAATAAAGTGTACTGATGAGTACACTTTAGTCCATTAATTAACCGAGCTCAAACCGGTTAAAATGACAAGGAATAAAATATGCCACGAACGCTACTGTTTGTTGGTTTTTTTGCATTAATTATCAGTGTGTTGTCGCTTTATCCCACCTATTTAAATCTATTAGATTTAAATATCGTGGAATGGATGAGTCAGCACCGTATTGCTGTTTTTAATCAAATTGCCATCGGACTTTCCGCGCTAGGCGGCATGCCTTTTGTATTATTTTTCACCACGCTATGGTGTTTACACTTTGCGTGGTATAAAAAATACACAGAGATTGTTTTTATCAGTATAGGGATCTTTGGAAGTATCGGCCTTGCATGGTTGCTTAAATTTACGTTCACCAGACCGCGCCCCCCAGAAATGTACCATCTTGTAGCGTCTTACGGGAGTTCATTCCCAAGCGCACACAGTTGTTATGCTGCATCGCTTGCGTGTCTGATGATCTTGATTTACCGACAACATGCTCAACATCGCTTGATCACCATTTTGGCATTGTTATGGATGCTGTGTATGGGTGTTTCGCGAGTATATGTTGGGGTTCATTTTCCGACAGATGTCTTATCCGGTTGGAGCATAAGTTTTATTTGGATCGCGCTACTTTATTTGAGTTACATCAAAATCAGTAAAGCGTAAACAAATGAATAATTTAGATAAATATCTAATTGAGGTGGAACAATGATGTCTGCAAAGCTTTGGGCTCCCGCCCTGACTGCTTGCGCATTGGCAACAAGTATTGCACTTGTTGGTTGTAGCAAAGATCCTAAAAATGCACAGCAAGCTGCTGCTGCACAGCAAATGCCACCAACTGAAGTCGGTGTCATTGTTGCCCAACCGCAAAGCGTTGAACAATCTGTTGAACTTTCTGGCCGTACATCTGCCTATGAAATTTCAGAAGTACGTCCACAAACCAGTGGTGTAGTACTGAAACGTCTATTTGCAGAAGGCAGTTATGTTCGCGAAGGACAAGCCTTGTACGAGATCGACTCGCGTACAAACCGTGCTTCAGCTGACAGTGCTCGTGCTGCTTTAACACGTCAACAAGCAAACCTAAACGTGTTACGTGTTAAAGAAGGTCGTTACCGTCAGCTTGTTGGCTCAAATGCGATTTCTAAACAAGAATACGACGATATTGTTGCTCAAGTTAAACTGGCTGAAGCAGATGTTGCGGCATCTCAGGCAGAACTTAAAAATGCAGAAATTAACTTAGGTTACTCAACTGTACGTGCGCCAATTTCAGGTCAAACCAACCGTTCAACAGTGACAGCGGGTGCTTTAGTTACTGCATCTCAGGCTGATCCATTGGTAACAATTCAACGTCTTGATCCAATGTACGTTGACATTAACCAATCAAGTGCTGAACTTCTTCGTCTACGCCAACAGTTAAGCAAAGGCAACTTAGACAGCAGTAATAACACCAAAGTGAAATTACGTCTTGAAGATGGTAGCGAATACCCAATTGAAGGTCGTCTTGCATTCTCTGATGCAAGTGTGAACCCTGATACAGGTACGGTTACCCTTCGTGCTGTGTTCTCTAACCCGAACCATTTATTGCTTCCGGGTATGTTTGCCAATGCTCGCATCGTTCAGGGTGTGATTCCAAACGCTTACCTCATTCCACAAGCTGCTATTACACGTACCCCTACAGGTCAAGCAATGGCAATGATTGTGAATGCAAAAGGTGCTGTTGAATCTCGCCCTGTAACCACTGTTGGTACACAAGGTTCGAATTGGATCGTGACTCAAGGCTTGAATACTGGCGATAAAGTGATTGTTGACGGTATTGCGAAAGTTAAGCCAGAGCAACAAGTTGTAGCCAAACCGTATCAACCTCAGGCTGCTGCACCTCAAGGTGCTCAACAACCTGCTGCAGCAAAAGAACAAGGTAAAGCAACAGAACAAGCAGCGCCTAAAACTGAACAAAAAGCTACTTCAAACGCATAAGGAGTAGACTGAATGGCTCAATTCTTTATTCATCGCCCCATTTTTGCGTGGGTGATTGCATTGGTAATTATGCTAGCGGGTGTACTCACGCTATCTAATATGCCAATTGCACAGTATCCGACCATTGCGCCGCCAACGGTTTCAATCTCTGCGACTTACCCAGGTGCGTCTGCAGAAACAGTTGAAAACACCGTAACCCAAATCATTGAACAACAAATGAATGGTTTGGATGGCTTACGTTATATTTCGTCAAACAGTGCGGGTAACGGTCAGGCATCTATTACATTGAACTTTGAACAAGGGATCGATCCAGATATCGCCCAAGTTCAAGTCCAAAACAAACTCCAGTCTGCGACAGCGCTATTACCTGAAGACGTACAACGTCAAGGTGTAAAAGTCACCAAATCTGGCGCAAGCTTCCTACAAGTTGTAGCATTCCACTCACCATCGGGTAAGTTGACTGCGGACGACATTAAGGACTATGTAAACTCGAATATTTCTGAACCTCTCAGCCGTGTGGCAGGTGTAGGTGAAGTCCAAGTATTCGGTGGTTCTTATGCGATGCGTATTTGGCTAGATCCAGCCAAAATGGCAAACCTGAAAGTTACACCGAGTGATGTGGCTGCGGCTATCCGTACACAGAATGCTCAGGTTGCTGTTGGTCAGTTAGGCGGTGCGCCTGCAACTGAAGGTCAAGTACTGAACGCGACAGTTACAGCACAAAGTTTGTTGCAAACACCAGAGCAGTTTAAAAACATTTTCCTGCGTAACAGTAGTGATGGTGCTCAAGTACGTTTAGGTGATGTTGCACGTGTTGAATTAGGTGCTGACAACTATCAGTTCGACTCTAAGTTCAACAACAAACCTGCTGGTGGTGTAGCGATCAAACTAGCAACTGGTGCAAACGCATTAGATACAGCCGAAGCTGTTGAAGCACGTTTAAAAGAACTACGTCCAAACTACCCTGAAGGTTTAAAAGACACGCTTGCATTTGATACGACTCCATTCATTAAGTTATCGATTGAAAGTGTTGTACATACCCTTGTAGAAGCCGTGATTCTTGTATTCTTTGTGATGTTCTTATTCTTACAGAACTGGCGCGCAACGATTATTCCGACATTGGCTGTACCTGTAGTGGTATTGGGTACTTTTGCTGTCATTAACATGTTTGGTTTCTCGATCAACACACTCACCATGTTCGCGATGGTACTGGCGATTGGTCTCCTCGTGGATGATGCTATTGTTGTCGTAGAGAACGTTGAACGTGTCATGGTTGAAGATCATCTTGACCCAGTGACTGCAACTGAAATCTCAATGAAACAGATCTCGGGTGCCCTTATCGGTATTACCTCTGTGTTAACCGCTGTATTCGTGCCGATGGCATTCTTCGGTGGTACGACAGGTGTAATTTATCGTCAGTTCTCAATCACGCTGGTAACAGCAATGATTCTGTCATTGATTGTGGCATTGACCTTTACCCCTGCCCTATGTGCGACCATGTTGAAACAACATGATCCAAACAAACCAGAAAGCAACAATATCTTTGCCCGTTTCTTCCGTTGGTTTAACAGCTCTTTTGATAAGGTTGCGCATAAATACCAAGGCGGCGTGAACTTCATGACGCACCACAAGATTTTCTCTGGTGTGATTTATGCAGTTGTAATCGGGTTATTAGTGCTTTTATTCCAAAAGTTACCTTCATCATTCTTACCTGAAGAAGACCAAGGTGTTGTAATGACACTGGTACAGTTACCACCGAATGCCTCACTTGAGCGTACGGATAAAACTGTCACTGCAATGACCGATTACTTCCTGAAAAACGAAGAAAAATATGTCGATTCTGTATTCAGTGTTGCCGGTTTCTCGTTCACAGGTGTAGGTCAAAACGCAGGTCTTGCATTCATCAAGTTAAAAGATTGGGAAGACCGTACATCACCTGAATCTCAAGTGGGTGCGATTATTCAACGTGGTATGGCACTGAACATGATCGTGAAGGATGCTTCATACATCATGCCAATCCAATTACCAGCAATGCCTGAATTGGGTGTCACTGCCGGCTTCAACTTGCAGTTAAAAGCTTCTGCAGGTCAAACCCATCAACAACTTATCGATGCCCGTAATATGGTGCTCGGTATGGCTGCTCAAGATAAACGCCTCATGGGTGTTCGTCCTAACGGTCAAGAAGATACGCCACAGTACAAAATCACGATTGACCAAGCTCAAGCCGGTGCTATGGGTGTCAGCATTGCTGAAATCAATACCACAATGGGTATGGCATGGGGTGGTTCTTATATCAATGACTTCGTTGACCGTGGTCGTGTGAAGAAAGTCTATGTACAAGGTGAAGCTGCGGCACGTATGATGCCTGAAGACCTGAGCCAGTGGTATGTCCGTAACAACCAAGGCACAATGGTTCCATTCTCGACCTTCGCTACTGGTGAATGGACTTATGGTTCACCACGTCTTGAACGTTATAACGGTATCGCATCTGTGAACATTCAAGGTTCACCGGGTGTGGGTGTAAGTTCGGGCGACGCGATGAAAGCGATGGAAGAAATTGTACAAAAACTTCCTTCGATGGGCGTTCAAGGCTTTGACTATGAATGGACTGGTTTATCTCTAGAAGAACGTGAGTCTGGCGCACAAGCACCATTCCTATACGCACTTTCATTGTTAATCGTCTTCCTATGTCTTGCTGCCTTGTATGAAAGCTGGTCTATTCCGTTCTCAGTATTACTGGTTGTACCATTAGGTGTATTGGGTGCGTTATTACTGACTTTCCTTGGAATGGTGTTCTTCAAAAATCCAAACTTGGCGAATAACATTTACTTCCAGGTGGCTATTATTGCCGTCATTGGTTTGTCCGCGAAGAATGCGATCTTGATCGTAGAATTCGCCAAAGAACTTCAAGAAAAAGGTGAAGATCTGTTTGACGCAACATTGCATGCCGCTAAAATGCGTCTACGTCCAATTATCATGACCACTTTAGCCTTTGGTTTTGGTGTACTTCCGCTTGCCCTTTCTTCGGGTGCAGGTGCAGGTAGCCAGCACTCTGTAGGTTATGGTGTATTGGGTGGCGTAATCAGTTCTACCCTACTTGGTATCTTCTTTATTCCTGTGTTCTACGTATGGATCCGAAGTATCTTTAAGTACAAACCAAAACAACAAAATAATCAGGAGCATTTATCGTGATGCAAAATGTATGGTCTATTGCAGGTCGTAGCATTGCGGTTTCTTCACTTGCGCTTGCTTTGGCTGCCTGCCAAAGCATGCGTGGTCCAGAGCCGGTTGTTCAGACCAATATCCCCGAAAGCTACACAGCAAGTGCTTCTGGTACTTCTGTTGCTGAACAAGGATATAAAGATTTCTTTGCTGACCAACGTCTGGTACAAGTTCTTGACTTAGCTTTAGCCAATAACCGTGACCTACGTACGGCTGCTTTAAATATTGAACGTGCACAGCAACAGTATCAAATCACTGCCAATGGTCAATTACCAACCATTGGTGCAAGTGGTAGCGTACTTCGTCAAGACACGATGAATTCAAAGCCTATCACCTCTTATAATGTCGGTTTAGGTGTCACTGCCTATGAACTTGATTTTTGGGGTCGTGTACGTAGCTTAAAAGACAATGCTTTAGACAGTTACCTTGCAACTGCAAGTGCCCGTGATGCAACACAAATTGCGTTGATCGGTCAAGTGGCTCAAGCATGGTTAAACTATGCATACGCTAACTCGAACTTGAAGCTTGCGGATCAAACCTTAAAGGCTCAGCTTGAATCTTACAACCTCAACAAAAAGCGTTTTGATGTCGGTATCGACAGTGAAGTTCCTGTTCGTCAGGCTCAAATTTCTGTAGAAACTGCACGTAATGATGTTGCGAACTACAAGACTCAAATTGCTCAAGCGCAAAACTTATTGAACCTATTAGTGGGTCAACAAGTGCCTGCGAACTTGCTGCCGAACCAACGTGTCAATCGTATTACTTCGACCAATACCATTGGTTCAGGTATTCCAAGTGATTTGTTGAACAACCGTCCAGATGTCCGTGCAGCTGAATACAAACTGTCTGCCGCTGGTGCGAACATTGGTGCAGCTAAAGCACGTCTGTTCCCTACGATTAGCCTGACAGGTTCTGCGGGTTATGCTTCAACGGACTTAGGTGATCTATTTAAATCAGGCAACTTTGTATGGTCTGCTGGCCCTAGCCTAGATATTCCAATCTTCGACTGGGGTACACGTCAGGCCAATATTAAAGTTTCTGAAACTGACCAGAAAATTGCATTGTCTGATTATGAAAAATCAGTTCAGTCAGCTTTCCGTGAAGTAAATGATGCGCTTGCAGTTCGCCAAAACATTGGTGACCGTATTGCAGCACAGCGCCGTTTAGTTGATGCAACCAATACAACGTACAAACTGTCAAATGCCCGCTTCCGTGCTGGTATTGATAGCTACTTAACTGTACTTGATGCGCAGCGTGCATCTTATGCAGCTGAGCAAGGTTTGTTGTTGCTTGAACAAGCAAATCTCAACAATCAAGTTGAATTGTATAAAACACTTGGTGGTGGTATCAAAGCCAACACTTCTGATGCTGTGCAATACCAACCTTCTACTGCTGAGCGTAAAGCTGCATCAAAACAATAATTTGATTTAGCCTAGCCAGTAATATTTGAAAAGCTCACTTCGGTGGGCTTTTTCATTTTTAGATCGAAGCCTCAAAATAAAAATGAACATATTGCTTTTTGCTGAAGAGTTTCCTATCTTCAATTCACCTTTTTATATTGATAACTAAAAATGCTTTTAAGTAATCTTGAATCTGTTCCGGGTCATACCATTACACAACAACTTGATGTCGTTTATGGCAGTACTGTCCGCAGTAAACATGTTGGTCGTGACTTTATGGCTGGCCTAAAAAATATCGTGGGTGGTGAACTCAAAGGTTATACAGAACTACTCGAAGAATCCCGTCAAGAAGCTATGAGCCGTATGATTAATAAAGCACGTGCCTTAGGCGCGAATGCCGTCGTCGGTATCCGTTTTTCAACCTCAAATATTGCTCAAGGCGCCTCTGAATTATTTGTGTATGGCACGGCAGTTCGCGTAGAAGCCAACTCAGCAAAACTACCAGACCCATTTCCAACTCAGGACTAAGTCATGGATGCCTTTATTTTTAAAGTCCTGATCTTTGTGGTGCTCTTTTGTATTGGTTGGGGCTTCGGTCGCCATATCGAACAAAAGCATCTCAAAGAACTCGAAGCTCAAGAAAAGCGATTGGCGCATATTCGCATAGACAACAACCGCTTTAAAACTACTGAACAATTCGGACAACTGATTTCAAGTAATGTAGTGATTTCACATGATTATTTTAAATATGTGATTGCCAATATTCAGAACTTCTTTGGCGGACGTTTAACCAGTTATGAAAGCATCGTTGATCGGGCACGTCGTGAAGCCGTGGTGCGTTTAAAGCAAGAAGCTGAAAAAATGGGCGCAACGCAAATTATGGGTCTGCGTTTAAGCACCACTGAGCTTGGTATGCAAGGCGGCATGGTCGAAGTCTTTGCGTATGGAACAGCAATTCAAAAGAGAGACATCTGATCTCTCTACTTCTCCCCAATTCATTTTTACTATTTAATTTACTTTACACAATGTGTTTTCAAACTCTTCATAACTCACATTTTCATTGCGACAAACTTTAAAGCAAACTTCATTAAATTTCTTTTCATCAATATTTGGATCATGATAACTAAATGCAACATCTCCAGCATAAGCACGTGCCAGATCTTGCACCACAATGTCAGCTTTACATCCATATAAAGTTGGACATGCCTCTAATGTTCCTTCGTAATACTCTTTACACTGAGTCGCTTCGACATCCACCTTATTGGGTTTTTGCATCGACACATTTAAACCATTTTCATTCATTAGAAGAAAATATTGAAGTTTTCTAAATGGTTTTAAGTCAATCTCGAGTCCCGAATGATTGATACGAGCCAATTGATCTTTGTAAGAATTATGATCATCTGAGATTAACTCTGCATTACCAGCTTTGTCGATTTTGATAAAGCTATAGTTGACAGGCATATATGCGCCACTCCCCTTATGTGCAATCACTTCGACCAAATGATCTTTCGCAATCAATGCGCCCGTAAATACAGTCGATTCAACACTGGTCAGCAACTTATCTTTCACTAAAACACAATATCCAAAACATTGATCTTTGAATCTAGCCTGATCGCCTTTAAAATCATCAACAGGATGAAATTCAGCTCGCCATTTAAAATCACCAATTTTATTCGAGCTATAAGGTAATTTATCAACATCTGAATCTTGAGGATTTTGACTGTAATACTCAGACTTCAATAATCCTTGTTCATCAAACAGTGCTTCGATCGGTAACCACCCCTCATTTGGTCCTCGCATAACAACTTCTGCACTCGCCGCTTCAACTTTAGGCTCAATCTCAACAGATTCAGTAACGGGTTCTGATACAGTTCCTATTTCTTTTTCAGGCTTTTCGAGCGTTGACTTCTGCTCAATTTTTTGAGTTTTCTGTTTAAAATAAAAATATGCCACTGTACCGATTGCACCAATGATTGCGCACAAAATGATGGCTATTCCCCATTTGTTAAAATTATTCTTTTTCATTTCTTATAATCTCGTTACTCATTAAAAAAGTCACTCTTAAAAGTGACTTTTAAACAATTTAAACTTGATAAAACTTACTTCACTTTGATTTTACGAATCATTTTATATAACGTTGTCGGTGATAATCGAGATACCCAAACACCGAGCTTTTCTTTAGAACCACCCACCACGATGTATTCTTCCCCACGTTGCAAAGATTGCACCACCGTTTCGGCAAACTCATTGGCTTCTAGACCATTTTCAATGGCTTCATCCTGATGCCCTTGTGGCTTGCCGGCACCATTGAGTGCATTAAATGAAACATTGGTTTTGACAAATCCGGGGAATATCACCGATACGCCCACCCCTTGATCCGCAACTTCCGCACGTAGACTGTTCGCCCACATATGAATGGCAGCTTTTGCAGCAGAATAGGTCGCTCGGTACTGTGTCCCTAATAAGCCTGCAACACTTGAAACAAAAGCAATTCGACCAGACTTTTGCGCTAAAAAAGTCGGTAAAACGGTTTTAGTCAAATAGACTTGCGAAAAATAATCTACTTCCATGATGGCACGTTCAGTTTGCATAGTCGTATCCGTAATCAATGCACGCTGACTCAATCCCGCATTATTGATTAGCCAGTCAATTCGACCTTTATGCGCAAGGACTTGTTCATAAGCATGGCGAACTTGTTCTTCATTGGTAATATCTGCACACACTGAAAGATGCTGATCTGGATGTAATAATGAAACACGGACTTTTTCCAACTCTTCAAAACGACGTGCGGTCAAAATGACCTGCGCCCCTTGCAAAGCACATTCTTTTGCTAAAGCTTCACCCAAACCTGACGATGCCCCAGTAATCCACACCACTTTTCCGTTCAAATCATCACGTTTTGCCATTTTGACATCCTTTTAAATAACTAATTTATTCATTTATATGTATTTTATGCTTTACGTAGTACAGGCTCATTGTTCAAAAACACCATAAAATGGTCAAAATACTGACTCATTGACTGTGCATCATAAATTTTGCCGAGTTTATCAAAACGTTTATAACCGAGTTGCGTGGTGAGATTGATGACACCGGTTAAAGTTTTATCCACCACCATGTTAAATTTCAGCATTTTTTTCGGTTCTCGCACCAAATGCGTCACCCCGGCATCGACCACTTGTGTAAATGCCTTCAACGCGAGCGGCACATATTGATTCTGCCCTTCTTTCATTTGATTGACATAGGCAAGCAAGTCGGTGGCTAAAGAGGCATCGATCGGATAATGCATATAATGCTGACCATCTTCGCTGTAAAAACGTCCATATAAATAATTGACCATCGGTACAAGGCGGTCATTGCCAAAAAAAGACACCGACCACGGCATATATTTACGGGTCGTTTCACGTATTTGCTGAATAATTTTTTCGGATTCATTGTCTCCAGACTTATTCATGCGCGCCATTTGGCCAAAAACTTGATCTAAAATTTCACATGCAATATCCGCTAGATTATCCCCTAAGGCTTTGGACTGACTTTCTGTTTCACCTGCATTGAGTTTTTGATGAATCGTCTCAAAACGTTGATATGTCGTAGGTTGAATCTTTAAAGAAATAGAATAAGTCATTTGATATTGCTCCTTTTATCTTAGTTTTGGGATCAATGGATACTTCTTATCTTAGGTCCTATCATACGGACTCTTTTATTTACTGCCAAATCCTAAAAGTTAACATTCGCCCAACATCCCTAATTCACCATTTTTTTTGCTACAATAGATCTAATTTTTTATCCACTTTTGATCTGTTTAGACTATGACTGATTCAGCGCAAAATATTGCTACGACCTACGATCCGACCGAGATCGAAAAAAAATGGTACAAGACTTGGGAAGAGAGAGGCTACTTCAAGCCATCTCAAAAAGGTGATTCATTCTGTATTATGATTCCGCCACCAAACGTCACTGGTAGCTTGCATATGGGTCATGGTTTCAACAATGCCATTATGGATGCGTTGACTCGTTATAACCGCATGTCTGGCAAAAATACCCTTTGGCAGCCGGGTACCGACCATGCAGGTATCGCAACGCAAATGGTGGTAGAGCGTCAATTAGGCGCGCAAAATATCAGCCGTCATGACTTGGGTCGTGAAAAATTCATCGAAAAAGTGTGGGAATGGAAAGAACAATCTGGCGGGAACATTACCCGTCAAATTCGTCGTCTAGGCTCATCTGTAGACTGGTCTCGTGAACGCTTCACCATGGACGAAGGTCTTTCTAACGCGGTTAAAGAAGTATTTGTTAAGCTACATGAAGAAGGCTTAATTTACCGTGGTAAACGCCTCGTAAACTGGGACCCTAAACTACAAACTGCCCTTTCTGACTTAGAAGTTGAGTCTGATAAAGAAGAAGCAGGTTCACTTTGGCACTTCAAATATTTCTTTGAAGATAAATCACTACGCACTCACGATGGCAAAGATCACATTGTGGTTGCAACCACTCGTCCTGAAACATTGCTAGGTGATACTGCAGTTGCGGTTGCACTTGATGATGAGCGTTACTCGCACCTTGTTGGTCAAAATATCATCCTTCCGATTACAGGCCGTGCCGTTCCAATCGTAAAAGATGAGTATGTCGATAAAGAATTCGGTACAGGTTGTGTAAAAATTACCCCTGCACACGACTTCAATGACTATGAAGTGGGCAAACGCTGTGAACTTCCAATCATCAACATCTTCAACAAAAATGCTGAAGTTCTTGCTGAGTTTGAATACATCGCAAAAGCTGGCGAGCAAATTTCTAAAACCATTCCTGCACCTGCGGACTACATTGGTTTAGAACGTTTTGAAGCACGTAAAAAATTGGTTGCTCAAGCGGAAGCTGAAGGCTGGTTAGACCAAATTCAACCATATACCTTGAAGCCACCTCGTGGTGACCGTTCAGGCGTGATCGTTGAGCCACTTCTAACAGACCAATGGTACGTAAAAATTGCACCACTTGCTGAGCCTGCAATTAAAGCGGTTAAAGATGGCGACATCAAATTTGTACCTGAGCAATACAGCAACATGTACATGGCTTGGATGAACAACATTCAAGATTGGTGTATTTCGCGTCAATTGTGGTGGGGTCACCGTATTCCTGCTTGGTACGATGCTGAAGGTAACGTATTTGTAGGTCGTGATGAAGCTGAAGTTCGTGCGAAAAACGGCATTGCACCTGAAGTTGAATTGAATCAAGACGAAGACGTGCTTGATACATGGTTCTCTTCTGGTCTTTGGACATTCTCAACTTTAGGTTGGACAGGCGACGCTGCGAAAGATAAAGAAAACTATTTCTTAAACACTTTCCACCCGACTGATGTATTGGTGACTGGTTTCGACATTATCTTCTTCTGGGTTGCCCGCATGATCATGATGACCATGCACTTCATGAAAAATGAAGATGGCACACCACAAGTGCCGTTCAAAACTGTGTACGTTCACGGTTTGGTACGTGATGGCGAAGGTCAGAAAATGTCTAAATCTAAGGGCAACGTGCTTGACCCATTAGATTTGATTGACGGTGTTGACCTTGAAACTTTAGTACAAAAACGTACGACTGGTTTGATGAACCCGAAACAAGCGGCGAAGATTGAAAAATCAACACGTAAAGAGTTCCCTGAAGGTATTCAGTCTTACGGTACGGATGCTGTACGTTTCACTTTCTGTGCGCTTGCAAACACAGGTCGTGACATCAAGTTCGACATGAAGCGTGTTGAAGGCTACCGTAACTTTGCCAACAAGATCTGGAACGCTACCCGTTTCGTGATGATGAACTGCGAAGAGCAAGTGATTGGTCAAGAAGTTCGTCAAGACCTTTGGGAATTGCCTGAACAATGGATCGTAAGCCGTCTGCAAAAAGCGGAACAAGCAGTGCAAACAGCATTTGCGACTTACCGTTTAGACTTGGCTGCACAAGCGATTTACGAGTTCATTTGGAATGAATACTGTGACTGGTATGTAGAGCTGACTAAGCCTGTTCTAAATGACGAAAACGTATCGGTTGAGCGTAAAGCTGAAGTTCGTCGTGTATTGCTTGCAGTAATGGAAGCGTCTTTACGTTTGGCTCATCCATTGATGCCGTACCTTACAGAAGAAATTTGGCAAACGCTTGCGCCGAAACTGAACATTTCTGGCGAAACAATCATGTTGGCTCAGTACCCTGTTGCAGATGAAGCGAAAATCAACGAACAAGCTGAAGCAGATATGCAGTGGCTGCAAGGTTTGATTGGTGCGGTGCGTAACATCCGTGGTGAAATGGGTCTAGGTAATGCGCGTTTGTTGCCTGTACTTCTTCAAAACACCACTGATGCTGAAAAAGCACAAATCGCACGTATTGAACCGTTGTTCAAAGCATTGGCTAAAGTTGAAAGCATTACCTTCTTGGCTGATGCTGAACAACCGCCATTGTCTTCTTCTTCTGTAGTGGGTCACGTGTCTGTATTCGTTCCAATGAAGGGTTTAATTGACCCTAAAGCGGAATTGGGTCGTTTGCAAAAAGACTTAGACAAGGTTCAAAAACAGCATGACCAAATTGCGACTAAACTTAGCAATGAAGGTTTTGTGGCTAAAGCACCTGCGGCTGTAGTTGAAGGTGAGAAAGCGAAACTTGCTGAGTTTGCTGACCAGTTAGCGAAGATTAAAGCGAATATGGAGCAGATTGCAGCGCTTTAATATGCTGTTAATTTAACCAAATTTGTAGTATAAAGGGCTGATTATTCAGCCCTTTATTATTAGCAATATGGAAATAGAAATACTAAATAATCAGCCAATTAATTTTTGGACTATCTCATTTGGAGTGATAGTAGCTGCGACAACATTTGTTTATCTAACACTTCAATATCTCAATAACAATAAAAATACCAATGATTTAATTAAGAAATACCATGAGCTCAAACAGCATCACGAATTGATTGAACAATTCAACAACCAGAAAAAGAAGAAAGATTTAAACTTAGCTGAACTCAAACAAGCTGAATCGGAGCTAAATCTAAAAGAAAAACGCCTTAATGAAATTCAAGAACAGCTTAAAAATGTATCAGAAACCATAAAATTAAAAAGAAATACTATGAACCGTACCGGGTTTGTCGGAGACATTTTTATTTAAGTTAGGCCACGTGACCTAACGGGTTAATCTTATCATAGTACATTGCTTCAAACTCAAAAGGCGATACATAACCCAATGCGCTGTGTACACGCTTTTTGTTGAACCAATCTACCCAATTTAATGTCGCAAGTTGTACATCCGCTAAACCTTGCCAGTCTGCTTTTAAATATTCAATCACCTCTGTTTTGTATAACCCATTCACTGTTTCAGCCAAAGCGTTATCGTATG